>JBOHQZ010001628.1:0-1209 GCA_050732275.1 bacterium | reverse complement strand
GGGCGCGGCTGTTGCGCTCGCGATGAGAAAGGTGCGGTTGGCAATTTGACCATCGCCGCTGTAGGCCGCCGGCGTTTCGCTGCCGTTGCCGTCGCCGTTGTCATCCAGCAGCGGATGTTCGGGACGCAGGCGATTGGCGCTCTCGTAAAAACGCACGACATGATCGCGGCTGTAATCAAACGCTTCCAAAAGCGAGACGCGGCTGTTTTTGTCGAGATCTGCCTCCTCCGGTTTGAGAAAGGCTTCGATGAAATATTCCGGAAAGACGGTGGCGTACTTCTCTTCGCCGTTGCGCGTGGCGGCAATGATGACCCGGCCTTGGCGCGAAATTTTTTCGATGAACGGGCCGCTGGCGGCCGAGGTGTTGACAAAAATTTGGCGCTGCGCCGGCAGGCGATCCAACAGTTGCGCGAAATCGAGGTCGCGTAAATCCGAGCCTTCGAGATTGAATTTCGCCCAGTCGCCGTCGAATGTGCCGTGGCCGAAAAGAATCACCGCGAGCATGTCGGTTTTTTGCACCGTGCCGGCAAGGCGGTCGAATGCCGCGCGCACGTTGTCGGCCAGGCATGGCGCGCTCGCTATCGGCAATTTCATTTCGCTCTCAGCAAACACGCTGATTTGTGACGGCGAGAAGCCGTGTTTTCCCACCAGAATGTCGTAAAATTGTCGGGCGAATTGCGCATATTTCTCGGTGAATTCCGGCTGCCCCCCTTTGCCAGCGATGATGATGACATGATCCGCTGCCGGCAAAGGCAGCGGTTGAAAAAAGATAAAACCGATCAAAAAGCAAAAACACCGATTCACCCAGCGCAAAAAGCGGCTGCAAGAAATGTAAGTTTTCATAACGCCGTAAGCCACAAAAGTCAGAATGATTGAAGTCAAAATGATTTTTAATGATTTTGACTTCAATCATTTTGACTTTATTAGTTTTGTTAAAGCAAGGCCATAGATTTCAAGTTACGCAAGAATGCTTTGAAAATCAACTCCACATTATGGAAAATCTTTTTCGTTGCGGTTCCCTTTTCGTTGCAAATTTATATTTTGAATTTATGTTGCGGTTCCCGGCAGGCGCAGCCTTTTTGTTGCATATTCCCCTTCGTTGCAAATTTAAAAACTTTTTAGTTGCGCTTGAGGCGAAAATTTGTTATTCTGTCCGAAGCTAAAACAACGTTGATTGGCAAGCAGACAAAGCGGAGGAAACCGATGAAC
>JBOHQZ010001627.1:0-1210 GCA_050732275.1 bacterium | reverse complement strand
TCCACAATTATATTTAATGCAGAGAGCATAGCGGAAAGCGCATGGCGTGAAAAGTAAAACGCCATTCGTTTAGCTCTATGCGCCATGCACGAAAGGTTTTATCCATGACCCAATTCGGAAACGTTTTCCTTCTCCTTGCGCTGGGCTGCGCGGTTTATGCCATCGTCGCAACGATCATCGGCGCCCGGCGCCAGCAGCAGGAGATGGTCGATACCGGCCACAACGCCGCCATCGCCGTCACGGCATTTTTGACGCTCGCCATCATCGGCTTGGTGCAGGCGTTGATGGCCGACAATTTTAATCTGCTATACGTCGCCGGTTATAGCAACCGCGCCTTGCCGTTCTTCTTCAAGTTTACCTCGCTCTGGGCCGGCATGGCCGGCTCGCTGCTGTTTTGGGGATGGATGCTCTCCGCTTTCAGCCTGGTTTGCATTCTCATGTATCGCCGCCAGCAAACGCTGCTGATGCCCTACGTGACCGCGGTATTGATGTTCGTCACCACATTCTTTATCGTCGTCTTGGTTTTCGTTCCTGACGCCCAACCCTTTGCCCTGCACACACCGGCGCCGCCGGATGGACGCGGCCTCAATCCGTTACTGCAGCATTGGGCGATGGTCATTCATCCGCCGATACTCTACTTGGGCTATGTCGGCTTCACCGTCCCATTCGCCTTTGCGATTGCAGCCCTGCTCAGCGGCCAGGTTGGCAACGAGTGGATGAGGATCACGCGGCGCTGGACGATCGTTCCGTGGTTTTTTCTCGGCGTCGGCATGATGCTCGGCGGCAAATGGGCTTATATGGAACTCGGTTGGGGCGGTTACTGGGCGTGGGATCCGGTCGAGAACGCCGCGATGATGCCGTGGCTCATTGGCACCGCGTTCTTGCACTCGGTGATGATTCAAGAGAAAAAGAACATGCTGCGCGTGTGGAACATGGTGTTGATCGTTTTGACATTTATTATGTGCATTTTCGGTACCTTTCTCACCCGCAGCGGTATTATTTCGTCGGTACATAGTTTTACCCAATCGAGCTTGGGACCGCTTTTTTTGGGCTTTGTCGGTCTTCTCGCGACCAGTTCGTTCACGATATTGGGCTTGCGCCTGCACTTGCTGAAAAGCGAGGTGCGCATGGATTCGGTCGTGTCGCGTGAATCGGCATTTCTCCTCAACAATGTGGTATTTCTCGGCGCCTGCTTCGCGGTGTTTTGGGG
>JBOHQZ010001626.1:0-1211 GCA_050732275.1 bacterium | reverse complement strand
CGAGGAAGTCGGGGTCGGGCATCGCGGCGGCTACTACGATAAAGCCGGCGCGCTGCGTGACATGGTGCAAAATCACTTGCTGCAACTGCTGTGTCTGGTGGCGATGGAACCGCCGGTCTCATTTCAAGCCGATGAAATCCGCAATAAAAAAGTGGATGTGCTGCATGCCACCCGTCGCATTCCACACGAGGCCGTGCACGCTTTTGCGGCGCGCGGCCAGTATGGCAGCGGCTGGGTGAAGGGACAACAAATGCCGGCTTATCGGAATGAAGCAGGCGTCGCGCCGGATTCGACCATGGAAACTTTTGCCGCGCTGAAATTATTCGTGGACAATTGGCGCTGGCAGGACGTGCCTTTTTATCTGCGCACCGGCAAATGTTTGCCGGCGCACATTTCGGAAATCTCCATCCGCTTTCGCGCCGTGCCGCATCAGGCATTTCCCGCCGGCGCCCTCCCGGATACGAAGCCGGCGCGCCTGGTAATTTGCATTCAGCCGCAAGAGGGCATCGTGCTGAAATTCCAGGCCAAGCAGCCCGGTACGCAAATGCACCTGCGGCCCGTGGATATGCAGTTCAGCTATCGCGACATGTTCAAAACGCCCTCACCCGAAGCGTATGAAACTTTGCTCTGGGATGTCATGACCAATGACGGCACCTTGTTCATGCGCGCCGATCAAATCGAAGCCGCCTGGTCGCTGTTGATGCCGATCATCGAAGTCTGGGCCCACAGCCCGCCGAGCGAATTTCCAAATTATGCCGCCGGCACCTGGGGTCCCGAATCCGCCGAGGCCCTGATTGCGCGCGACGGGCGCAGTTGGATGCTGCCGGCCGTCTTAAATGAAGAGCGGGAATCTTAAGGAGGTAATATGCCCACAACAATATATTCTACTGACCCGCAAACCGGCGAGAAAATCATCAAGCTGCTAGCCGCCTTGAGCAGTAAGGTCGGCATGGATCGCCAACGTGCCCGCCTCGCTTTAGTCAAGATTGGGCAGCTCTCCGTCCCATTCTTGCTCGAAGCCCTGACGGATGCAAACGACCAAGTGCGATGGGAGGCCGCCAAGGCCTTGGGAAGTATTAAAGACCCGGCTGCCGCACCGGCGCTGGTAAATGCCCTGTTGGATGAATGCACGGAAGTTCGGTGGCTGGCGGCTGAAGGGCTGATAGCTCTTCAGCGTGCCGCCCTGGCGCCATTGCTGCAAGCCCTGGAGA
>JBOHQZ010001625.1:0-1212 GCA_050732275.1 bacterium | reverse complement strand
GTAAAAAGCTCGGCAAAAAGCTTTTCGTTAAATTTACCGCGCTCGACCAATTTCACATTATCCAGCAAAACGCCTTCTTCATCGAGTCGGGTTGAAAACGGCGGCATGGAGCCGGGCGTGATGCCGCCGATCTCCGCATGATGCGCGCGGCTTGCCGTGAAAAAAATCGGCTGAATGGGATCATCTTTGGCAAACACCGGCGACACAACAGTAATATCCGGAAGATGCGAGCCGCCACCAAAAGGATTGTTCGTCGCGAAAACATCGCCGGGCGCTATTTGTGCATTTGCCTTTAAAACCGAACGCACGCTCTCGCCCATCGCGCCGAGGTGAACCGGAATGTGCGGCGCGTTCGCCACCAAATTGCCCTCGCTATCAAACAACGCGCAAGAGAAATCGAGACGCTCTTTGATATTGGTGGAAATCGCGGTGCGGCGCAGCACGTTGCCCATTTGCTCGGCGACCGACATAAAAAGATTGTTGAAGATTTCGAGCGCGATGGGATCGGCTGCGGCCGTGGAAATAGAAACTGGCTTGGCAACATCGTGCGCCGGCGTAAGAATGATGTTGTCGTAGCCATCGACCATTGCCGTAAAATCCGACTCAACAAAGATCGTGGCAATTTTCTCCAAAATAATCGCCGGGCCATGAACCTCAGCGCCAGCGGCCAACTCTTCTCGCCGAAAAACTGCTGCTTGCCATTCCTTTCCATTAAAAACCACCGGCGCAAAACGTGATGCGACGGGAAAATGCTTTCCAGCTTCGATTGGCACAGGCGATGCAACTTCCGTTATGCCGATCACCTCGACACGGCATTGCAGAATCTCGACGCTGCGCTCTTCGCGAACGTAACCGTAAAGTTGGCGATGCTTCTCCGTAAACTCGCGCCAATAGTTGCGGTCAGCCGGTTCCGAAATAGTTAACGGCATTTCCGTGCCGGCGTAACGCAAATCCAGTTTGCGAACTGTGCGGATCGAAGACGATTGAAATCCCTGCTCGCGGATAAGCTGTTGACCTGCGGCGGCGAGTCGGTGAAAATCAGCTTCGAGCTGTTGCAATGAATTTTCATTGAGTGTCAATCGCGCTACGGGCGCAGAGCCTTCCCAAATTGTATCCGCTAAGCCGATGCCATAGGCTGAGAGCACGCCCGCGAATGGGTGCAACAGAATGCGCCGTATGCCCAAATGCCGCGCGACGGCGCAAGCATGTTGC
>JBOHQZ010001624.1:0-1213 GCA_050732275.1 bacterium | reverse complement strand
TTTTGACCGCGAGGCCGGACAGAGCACGCTGCTCACCGATGGCAAATCGCGCAATCTCGGCTCGTTGTGGTCGCACGACGGCAAATGGATCGCTTTCTCGAGCACGTTGCGTAATGGCAGAGACACTAATGTGCGGGTGATGAACCTGGCGAAGCCGGGTGTCTCTGAGACGCTGACGGAAATGGAAGGCAGTTGGGGCGCGGTCGATTGGTCGCCGGATAACAACAAACTGCTCGTTCAACACGGCGTTTCGGCCAACGAGTCGTATCTTTACTGGTGCGATGTCGCTACGAAAAAGCTCACCCCGATCAATCTCCAAAAAGACAAAAAGATCGCCTACGGTGGCGGGCTGTGGAGCAAAGACGGTCGCGGCGTTTATTACACTTCGGATGAAGCCGGGGAATTTCAGCAACTCATTTACTACGAGCTGGCGACCGGCAAGAAAACCACCCTTACCGGCAATATCCCGTGGGATGTGGGCGGCCTGGCGCTTTCCGATGACGGCAGAATGCTGGCTTACACCACCAACGAAGACGGCATCAGCAAGCTGCGCGTGCTCGATCTGCAAACCAATCGGGAACTCGATTTGCCGCCGTTGCCGGTCGGCCTGATCGGCGGTCTGGAGTTTTCCAAAGACGGCGGCGTGCTCGGCATGACGTTGAACACCTCGCAAACCTCCGGCGATGCGTATTCCATCGACCTGCCAAAAAAGGAATTGGCGCGCTGGACGTTTAGCGAGGTCGGCGGCTTGCGCGCGGAAAAATTTGTGATGCCGCAATTGATCCGTTATCCGACTTTTGACAAAGCCAATAAACAGCCGCGCCTGATTCCGGCATTTTATTATAAGCCTCGTCAGGCCAATGGAAAAATCCCGGTCATTATCAACATTCACGGCGGACCCGAGGGCCAGGCGCGCCCGGGCTTCAGCTCCGGCTATCAATACCTGGTCAACGAGCTTGGCATCGCCGTGCTGGTGCCAAACGTGCGCGGCTCTTCGGGTTATGGCAAAACCTATTTGGCGATGGACAACGGTTACAAACGCGAAGAGTCCGTGCAAGACATCGGCGCTTTGCTGGATTGGATCGCGCAACAGCCGGAGCTGGATGCGAGCCGCGTCGGTGTGACCGGCGGATCGTATGGCGGCTACATGACTTTGGCTGTGTTGTGCAACTATAACGACCGCATCCGCGCGGCGGTGGATGTCGTCGGCATC
>JBOHQZ010001623.1:0-1215 GCA_050732275.1 bacterium | reverse complement strand
GGCTGCTTCAATCCTGCTCATCCCAGCCAGAGCAAACACCGCAAGTTGCCGTCGAAACGATCGCCGTAACGCCAAACAACGCTCATTCGCTCTCCCAAAGCGACCTCGACGCCGACGGTTTTCCCGATGCTTGTGAGCTGCAAGACGAGGCCGACCGCCGCAATTTGCGCCGCTGGTTCGTTTCGATTGCCGAGTCGCAACTTTATAAAGAAGACCCGGCGTGGCGACAGGATGATCACGATTGCGCCGGATTGATTCGCTTTGCCTATCGCGAGGCGTTGAAGCAGCACGACACGAGCTGGCTTCACAACAGGCCGTTTCTCGTCGATGCCGCCATTGCTGATGTGAGAAAATATAATTATCCCAACGTGCCGCTGCTCACGACCAAAATTTTCCGCACGCGCGATGGCGAGTTTTCCGAAGCGGATTTGAACGACACCACGTTTGCAGTCACTGCCCTCGCGGCGAAACTGCGTAGCTACAATACGGTGTTTCTCGGAAAATCTTTAGAAAACGTGCAGCCCGGCGACTTGCTCTTTTTTTTGAATACCGGTGATGTGCAAATGCCGCAACACTCGATGATCTTCAGTGGCGATTCCGGAAGGCCGCCGAGTTTTGAAGATTACGTCATTTATCACACCGGCCCGCGCGATGACGATTCCGGTGTTTTAAAAAAAGTGCGTCTTGCCGAGTTGCTCAAACATCCGGATGAGCGCTGGCATCCCGTGCCGGAAAATCGGTATTTTTTGGGATATTACCGGTGGAAGATTTTGGATTAATTGCCGGTTGTTGGAAGCGGAGTCAACAAAAAAACTTTTAAATTTTCGGAGGAAGGTCTCGTATGAAATCAGTTGCTTTTGTTCTCACCCTTCTCGCCTGCGTGTTATCCTCGGCGTTTGCCCGGCAAGCCAAAGCACCGAAAACCACAACAACTGCTGAAGTTAAGGACGAAGGTCCATTCGCATCAAAAACTTTTAACGGCCTCAAGCTGCGCGGGATCGGGCCGGCTTTCACCTCAGGCCGCATCGGCGACATCGCCGTGCATCCGCAAAATCGCAGCATTTATTTTGTGGCGGTGGCTTCGGGTGGAGTATGGAAGACGATCAATTCTGGCACTACTTGGCAGCCGGTGTTTGATTCGCAAGGCTCGTTTTCCATCGGCTGCGTTGCAATTGACCCCGACAATCCGCTCGTGGTTTGGGTCGGCACCGGCGA
>JBOHQZ010001622.1:0-1215 GCA_050732275.1 bacterium | reverse complement strand
GCCAAAGTCTACGTGATCGTCCCAGATATAAAGTTCGCAGAAATTCATAGCCCTAGCTTGTTACACCCCGAACAGGCAGCAGATTTCAAGCTGGAAATCATTGAGGAGAAATCCGATGCCTGCTTATGACAGCAAAAAATTTGATCCGCCGGCGCCGTCAGCGTCTGTAATAGTGCGTAATCCGGAGACAGGCGCAACGTGGTCAGATGTGCAGATGCTGCTGGACTATGGCGCTGATGTGACAATGATCCCGCAAGCCGCGTCGGGCCTTTTGGGGCTTATGATAGACCTGGACAGACAATACGAATTAAAGGGATTCGATGGCCATAGAAGCTCTGCACCAGTAGTGCAAGCGGATATTATCTTTGAGCGAAGGCAACATAAAAACTTTGATTTTGAACATCCCCATGAGCGCCATCTTCGAGCGCAAGAAAATCACCGTGCCCGCCATCATTAAAATGAAAAAGCACAGCAAAGACCTCAAGTTTCGGTAAAACGCTCAAACAAGACCCATGCACAGTCATTATCGCAACCTCATTCTCATGGCCATTTTTATCGCCCTGGCCGTGGCCGTCGGACAGGATCCTTTTCCCAATATCGAGCTGGTGAGCGTCACGATTTTTTTAAGCGGCATGGTGCTCGGCGCGCGGCGCGGCCTGATCGTCGGCGCGGTCGCCGAGTTTCTCTTTTCATCTTTCAACGCGTATGGACCGGCAGCGCCGCCTCTGCTCATCGCCCAAATGCTCGGCATGATGTTAGTCGGCGTTGCCGGCGGCTTCGTGCAGAATGTCTTTGGGACGCGTGTTCCTCCGGCATGGCTGTTGGGCCTCGCCGGCTTTGCCTTGACTTTTGTGTATGATCTGCTGACGACATTAAGCACTATCGTTATTGTCAAAACCGGAGTTCCGGGATTTCTCACGGCCGTTGCTACGGGATTCTATTTCTTTTTGCTGCATCAAATTTCCAATACGGTAATTTTTGCTTTCTTGCTGCCGATTCTACTGCGCCGCTTGCGGCAGTTCCCTTTTTTTCAAACCGCATTGCCGCCGGCGAAAGCTTTGCCTCGCCACGATCTTCAACCGTCCATGAGCTTGGAAGCGGGGAGTGATTCTTGACCATGATCTCATGGTATTTAATTAATTGTGAATTCCAAAAGCTGCACGCAAAGACATCCCGCGAGCGGGGCAAAGAATATGCAAAGTTTTTTTCTTTGCG
>JBOHQZ010001621.1:0-1215 GCA_050732275.1 bacterium | reverse complement strand
CTATTCTCGATTCTGCTCTCGATTCAAAGATCCACCGATCTTGTCCTCTCCTTCTTTCAGCTTCCCGACACTCAGTATGCTGCCAAAGCTGTCATCTAGTGCATATACTTATGCAACGATTGATATGAGATCTTTGCCGGCAACAGCACCGATGTCAGCACCGTCAAACAGATCGTCGAGAAGATGGAGGAGCGCTTTGGCAAGGTGAACCGGGTCTGGGTGATGGACCGCGGCATGGTGAGCGCTGAGAACATTGCCTGGCTCAACGCTACCCAGCGTCGCTATGTGATCGGCACGGCACGCACGGAGTTGCGCCGCTTTTCAAAACAGCTGGCCGACAAGACCGACTGGCGCCAGATCCGCGAAGATGTGGAAGTGAAGATTTGCCGCGGGCCTGACGGCAGCGAGACTTTTCTATTGTGTCGCTCGGCGAGCCGGATCGAGAAAGAGAAGGCGATGCATGAACGGTTCTCCAAGCGGATCGAAGACGGGCTAAAGTCCCTCGCCCAACGCATGGAGAAGAGCAAAACCTTACTGGAGCGCGGCGCACTGGAACGGCAGATCGGGCGGCTATTAGAGCGAAACTCGCGCGCCGCTGCGCGCTACTCGATTGCGATCAGTGAGGATCCCGGTGTACCCGCCAAAGTCAAACTTCAGTGGAGCCAACGCACTGAGTGGGACGATTGGGCCAAGCTCAGTGAAGGCACTTACATCCTGCGCAGCAACATCCACCACTGGACTGATGAAGAACTATGGAAGACCTACATTCAACTGAGCGAAGCGGAAGCCGCGTTTCGGATTCATAAATCGGACCTTTGCATCCGGCCGATCTGGCATCACAAACAAGATCGCATTAAGGCGCATATTCTGATTTGCTTTCTCGCCTACGCGTTGTGGAAGACGCTTCAGAAGTGGCAGTCTCGTGCCGGGCTGGGTGATTCGCCGCGCACGATTCTCACCGAACTTTCGCGCATTCACTCGGCGGACATCGTATTGCCACTGGCAGACGGCTCGAAGAGGGAGTTGCGGCTTCGTTGCGTGGTGCGGCCTGAGCGTGAGCAGCAACTCCTCTTACAACGCCTCGGGCTGACTCTCCCCGAGCGGCTCCGCCCACCCGCCGTAGCAGAAATGTAGTGCCGACTTTAAGACCTAACCTTCTGATATTTCACAATTCGCGTATCCATAGGCAGGCTCCTTTCTGCGGGAGCTCTGGTC
>JBOHQZ010001620.1:0-1216 GCA_050732275.1 bacterium | reverse complement strand
CGCGTCGTCGGCATCACGCTGAATTTGTGGGATTATCACGCCAGCGGCGGCAACGTCAATCTTGAGAGCGGCTGCTGCTCGATTGATACGATGGCCGATGCGCGCGCGGTTTGCCACAAGCTCGGGGTGCCGCATTACGTTTCCGATTTTCGCGAGATGTTTGACCGCAGCGTGCAGCAGAATTTTATCGACGAGTATTTCACCGGCCGCACGCCGAATCCCTGCGTGCGCTGCAACACCTTTATCAAGTGGGGCGCGCTGTTGCAGCAGACGGAGGACATCGGCGCGAGCTTTTTGGCCACCGGCCATTATGGGCGCACGCGTTTCAATGCGGCAACCAAGCGCTGGGAACTGATGCGCGCGATTGACGAGCAGAAGGATCAGAGCTACGCGCTTTGGGGCGTTCGGCAAGAGGCGTTGGCACGGACGATTTTTCCGCTCGGCGAGCTGACCAAGCCGGAGGTGCGCGAGATCGCCCGCAGTCTCGGTTTGAAGACGGCCGAGAAAAAGGAGAGCCAGGAAATTTGTTTTATTCCGGATAACGATTATCGCCGCTATCTGCGTGAGCGCGCGCCGGAAACAGTTGCCGAGATTGGCGCCGGTGATTTTGTCGATGTTGAGGGCAATCGCGTCGGCGCACATCAGGGCTTTCCTTTTTATACCGTAGGCCAGCGGAAGGGACTTGGCCTCGCGCTTGGCCGGCCGATTTTCATCACGGCGATTGATGCCGATTCCAACACCATCGTCGTCGGCGATGACGAGGATTTACGGCATAGCGATTTTCTCGCCACCTCGGTCAACTGGGGCGCGCTTCATTGTCCGCCCGATGGCACTCCGATTTCCTGCAAGATTCGCTACCGCGATTCCGGCACACCGGCGATTCTTTTGGCGGCAGGGCCACATCGCATCCACGTCCATTTCGAGTCGCCGCAGCGTGCAATCACACCGGGGCAATCGGCGGTGTTTTATGATGGCGAGGTGGTCGTTGGTGGCGGGGTGATCGAGCAAGTCGTCGAAGATTAAACTCAAGTGAGGTGCATTATGCGTATCACCACTTTTGAGGGCATTGTGGATAATGGTCAAATAAGACTGCTTGGTAACATTCGCTTGCCGGACAACGCCAAAGTCTACGTGATCGTCCCAGATATAAAGTTCGCAGAAATTCATAGCCCTAGCTTGTTACACCCCGAACAGGCAGCAGATTTCAAGCTGGAAA
>JBOHQZ010001619.1:0-1218 GCA_050732275.1 bacterium | reverse complement strand
AACAGAGCAAGTTTTCCCCCACGGATTGAAGAACCCCACCGATTTTTTTTTGATAAATTATCAGTGGGCTTCTTCAATCTGTGGGGGGATAAAGATTTTCAAGCATTCGTCAATTCGAGATGGCTTCGCTGGATAGTTAAAAATGAAGACCTTTTTGAAAGCGGCGCGCGCCATTATTTTTCTCATGCTTTTGTCGGAGAAAGCCGCCGGGCAAAATCGCGTCGCGCATTTAACCGGCCGAGTGCTGGATCGCACAACAGACTTGCCCATTGCCGGGGTGATGCTGCGGCTTCGCGAGACCAACGTGCAAATTGAAAGCGATAGCGCGGGCTCTTTTAATCTTCCTCTGCCGCCGGGAAAATCTGTGATGATCGCGGCGCGGCGCTTGGGTTATCACGTTTATCAACGGCATCTGCCGGCAACCACAACCTCTGATACTTTGAAGATCACGCTCGCCTTGTGGCCGAATCCGCTGGTGTTTCCCGAGGTGATCGTTGAAAAAGAGCAGGCGCACCGGGCCGAGCCTTTGCAAAGCAGCCGGACTTCAGAAGTGGCATTGCGCCAACCCGGCGCTTTTGAAGATCCGTTGCGCGCGTTGCAGCAACTGCCGGGTGTCACCCTGCGCAGTGATTGGGACAGCCAAATTTCTGTGCGGGGCGCCACGCCCGATCAAACGCTGGTCGTCATCGACGGCTTTATTTTGCCCAATCCCTATCGCCTGCAATTTGCCTTGGGTGGAGGGATGTCGCTGGTCAATCTCGGCATCTTGCGCAGCGCCGGTTTGTGGAAAAGCGGATTTTCTCCACGCTTTGGCGACCGTCTGGCCGGCTTAATTGTGTTCGAAACCAAGTCCGCGCTTCAGAAAAAATCTCGCGAGCTTCGCCTGAATGCGTTTGATGCCGGCCTGAATCTGGCTTTGCCCGTTAAAACAAATCGCACCGGCGTGCTGGTCGCCGGCCGGCGAAATTATCACGACGCCTTTGAAAAATTGGCGCCGCTGAACGACTTTGCCGTTCCCCGCTGGCAGGACGTGCAGATCAAAGCCACGCATCAATTTTCGCCCCGGCATCAAGCCGAGGTTTTGTTCATCGGCAGCAAGGAATGGGCGCACCTGCGTTTGGGCGATCTTACCCAAGGCCGAATCGACGAGCGCGCGGGAACGCTCTTTGCCGGCGTGTTGCATCGTTGGGCCTTGGCGCCGGATAGAATTTGGGAAAA
>JBOHQZ010001618.1:0-1219 GCA_050732275.1 bacterium | reverse complement strand
TGCACTTTGCTGGCATGGCAGCCAGTACACTGGCCGTTATCAAACTTGCCAAACAACTTCGTGCCGTTGATGTCGCGATAATGTTGCGCGTGTGGATCGTGGCAATCCACACAAGTCATCGAGCCGTTGAGATAGCAGTCACTGTAGAGGTGATTTTCCTGATACGCAAAAGCACGGATGCGGCCATCGGGATAATAGGGGTTCTCACCGAGGATCGGAAATTTCATACTGTAGTATGCTTGCAAATTTTTGCCGGGCAGGTAACCGGGCTGGATCACGTCTTTCAACGCATGGCATTGAAAACAAATTTCGAGCGATTCGTCTTTGCTCAGCGTAGCGAGAGATTTCATGCCGATGTCCGGCGCATTCTCAATATTGCCGGATTTCGCCAGCTCGGCATGCTGCTTTCCGGGGCCATGACACGATTCACAGTTGATGCTCAAGCTTTTATATTGCGTCACATATTTTTTTGCCTGTGCATCATACGTGGTTTGAATCTGGCTGCCGTGGCATTCCTGACAATTATTAAAATCCGCTTCCGCGCCGAGAATGCGCGAGGGCGGCCATTCGCTGAGGTCGGTAATCGCCAAGCTGGTGTTGATCGGAATCCAACCATTGCGTTTGGTTTCACCAAACCAGACTTTTTCTTGGCGGATAAAATCAAACGGCAGAAATCGCAGCGTGCCATCCGGAAAGCGCGAGAAATACGTCTGCGTGCCGCCGCCGGCTAAATGCCCGCCACCGATGACGGCATCGATCTGAAAAATTTTTTGAGGAAAACCTTCTTGCTCGACCGTGAAGATGTATTTTTGATCTTTGATCGCCGGTGTGACCACCGCGTCTTTGAAACGGCGCGGCTTGCCATCGAACTGCCCAATAACGTTCTGTAGCGCCGGCGTCCCGCCTGCACGTCCGTGCGTCGAATTTTTCCATAAATCATATTGCTCTTGATGACATCCGGCGCAAGCTTCAGAGCCGGCAAAATCTTCAAAGGCTGGTTCATCAAATTGGGGAATAGCGCGTGGCGGTGGGAATGGCGTGCTGACGTTGGATGAGATGCTCGCTGTTTTCAAGCCAAATGAAGAAGAAAGGCGGTTTTTTAAAAAATATAATACAAGAAAAATAATGAGCAGGCCAATCCCCGTAATGCCCAATCGAATTATGCGTCCGCGACGAGAAGCTTCTAAAGAGCTTCTTGCTTGCGAAATCGGTTTTGTTT
>JBOHQZ010001617.1:0-1223 GCA_050732275.1 bacterium | reverse complement strand
GGATTTGATTGTACATTGAGGTTGCCAAGACGAACAAGCAACTCATACTTTTTCCTTTTAAGGAGTGCAAACATGAAAAGACGACTTATTCTTCTTCTCGCGGGATTGGCTGTGCTCGCTGTTTCAGCCGTTTTTCTTTATCCCAAATTTTTCTCTCCGAAAAAGACGGAGCGAGAAGCTCTCTATTGGACTGATCCGATGATCCCAGGTTTCAAAAGTCCGACGCCCGGCAAATCGCCGATGGGCATGGAAATGATTCCGGTCTACGCCGACTCGCAAATGGCGGAGACGGAAACGATGGAGACGCACGGAGAGCACGAAGGGCACGGGCAAGAAAACGAGATCGATTACCACACCTGCACGATGCATCCTTCGATCAAATCCAAAGAGCCTGGCAAATGCCCGATTTGCAGCATGGATCTGGTGCCGGTCATGAAAAAAGCGCAAGCTTCAAAAGAAGGGGTTGACTTGACCTTTTCTGTCGCCCCGGTGAAACAGCAGCTCATCGGCGTCAAATTCGACACGGCGGAAGTTGTCCCCTTGAACCAAACCATCCGCGCCGTTGGGCGGGTGGATTACGATGAGCGCAAGATCGCCGTCGTGAATCTGAAAATTTCCGGCTGGATCAAAGATTTGCTGGTTGATTACACCGGCCAGCTTGTGCGCAAAGGCCAACCGCTCTTCACGATTTACAGTCCGGAGCTGGTCTCGACGCAGGAGGAATATCTGCAGGCGCAACGAGCTTTGCAGAGCACGGAAGCGAGCGTGGACAATCGCCAGCAAACTTCCGGCGCGCCGGTTTACATCAATCCGCCGGAAGTTTTGAATACCGCACGACAACGCTTGCTCCTGTGGGATATCACCGAAAAACAAATCGCGGAGCTGGAAGAGCGTGGCAAGCCGGACACCTATCTCACGATTTACTCGCCCAGCAACGGCAACGTCATCAACAAGATGGCGCTCAAAGGCATGCGCGTTGAATCGGGAATGGAGCTGTACAAGATCGCCGATCTCTCGACGGTGTGGGTGTATGCGGATGTTTACGAATATGAGCTGCCGCACGTGAAGCTCGGCCAGAACGCCGCGATCACACTTCCCTATTTTCCAGGCGAAGCGTTTGATGGACGCATCACCTACATCTTTCCTTATTTGAATATGAACACCCGCACCGCGCGCGTTCGTATCGAGCTGCCGAATCGCGAGGGCAGGCTGAAACCGGAGAT
>JBOHQZ010001616.1:0-1223 GCA_050732275.1 bacterium | reverse complement strand
TGATGATATCGTGTGGTGGCTGCGTCAGAGCGTCAATGATTTGGGCTTGGGCACATGGTTTCATCCCACCGTGCGCGTGCAACGACAGGGCATGCCGTTTGGCAGCATCCTCAGCGAGCGCGCCGAAACCGTCATTGAGCGGGGCGACGTTTTGCACGTCGATTTTGGCATCACGGCGATGCGCTTGAATACCGACACGCAACACATGGGTTATGTTTTGAAAGCAGGGGAGACGGAGGCTCCGGTTGGAATTAAAAAGGCTCTCGCCAACACCAATCGCATGCAAGATTTTTTGCTGGAACGAATGCGGCCTGGCAGAAGCGGCAACGAAGTGCTTGCTGATGCGTTAGCAGCCATGAAAACCGCCGGCATTAACGGCACGATTTACACGCATCCGATTGGCGATCACGGCCACGGCGCCGGTCCGCTCATCGGTTTGTGGGATCGCCAGCAAGGTGTGCCCGGCCGCGGTGATGTGCCGATTTTGTCGAACACCTGGTTCTCGATTGAGCTTTCAGCACAAACCGAAGTTCCGGAATGGGGCGGCCAGCCGTTGTGGGTCGGGCAGGAGGAAGAGGCGCTTGTCGATGCGGCAGGAAAAGTCAACTGGGTATTGGCGCGGCAGACGCAGTATCATTTGGTAAAATAAATCTCGCCTCTGAAGGCGTGGGGCTAAGATGTGGAATGCTGCTAAAGCAGCATAATCGACTCTGGAATTAATCCATGCAAAGACTTTTTCGTGATCAATGCGAACAACAAAGTTTCTGATTACTGGTCACTAAATTACTGATTACTGGTTTATGCAACGACTCTCTCGTGAACAACGCGAACAACAAAGTTCGCAAACGGCCGGCTGGTCGCGGCGCAAGATTTTGCTCGCGGTGCCTGGTCTTATTCTCGTTTATTCCGCGGTCGATCTTTTCTGGCCGTTCAATCGCGATCTGCGGCAATTTGACCCGGTGGAATTGGGCCGTTTAGAAACGGCGATGTGGCGCTCGTATTATGATCGCAAACCGGTCAAGCTTTTTTTCGAGTTGACGGAAGTGCTGCGCACGCAATACAAGTTCCCGTGGCTGCGCTCGTATCTCGGCGCTTATTATGCGGCAAAGGCGGCGTTTGTCTTCAAAGACGGCAGGCAACGTTCCGAATACGAAAAAGCTTTGCCCGCGCTGGAATCCTATTTTGCCGCCATTCGTCGCACCGGTGATATAGAGTTTGATGTT
>JBOHQZ010001615.1:0-1223 GCA_050732275.1 bacterium | reverse complement strand
GCTTTGGCGTTCCAGTCCTGGTCTTGTTTGGCTAAAAGCTCGGCGAGTTTTGCATACAAAGCCTGGTCGGTGAAATCGGCGCGTAGGTAGCTGAGGCGCGCGGCAAACGGCTGCCAATCACCCGCGTTGGCCGGGCCGCGCCGGGAGAATTGATTCACGCCCTCGTAAAGGCGTTGGCGAAAGGCGTCGTCCTCGAGCTCGGCGCGATCCAGGCCGATGATCGCGAACCGTTCCGGCAGGTTTTGGTCGAGATAAAGATTGAACCAGGCCGGAATCAATTTGCGCCGCGTCAAATCGCCGCCGCCGCCGAAGATCACTACAACGGTCGGCTTGAGGTTGGTTGCGTTTTCCATGAGATTCCTAACTCCATTTGGTATGAAAGACGCCTGCCGCATCCACGCGTTTGTAGGTGTGCGCGCCGAAATAATCGCGCTGCGCTTGAATGAGATTGGCCGGCAGCCGGGCGCTGCGCCAGCCGTCGAAATAAAACAGCGAGGCCGTCAGCGCCGGGGCGGGAATGCCCAGCTCCACCGCGGTGTGTACGACCGCGCGCCAATCCTCCTGCCGGGCCAGAACTTTTTGCGCCAACGACGCGTCCATGAGCAAATTGGATAAATCGGGCTGCGCGGCATAAACCGAATGAATGTCCTCCAACAAGGCGGCGCGAATGATGCAGCCGCCGCGCCACAGCCGCGCCACGCTTTCCAAATTCAAGCCGTAGTTGTAAGCGCGCGAAGCGGCGCGCAGCAACGCCAGGCTTTGCGCAAAGGTGATGATCATGCCGGCGTACAGCGCGTTTTGGATTTGCAAAATGAAGGAATCACGATTTCCTGAAAAAGCGCGCGCCTCGCCGGCGAGAATTTGGCTTGCCGCCACGCGCTCGCTTTTCTTGCCGGACAAGTCGCGCATGGCGACCGCGGCATTGATGGTCGGAACCGGCGTTTGCAAATCCATCGCGTCTTGCGCAGTCCACTTGCCGGTGCCTTTTTGCGCGGCTTCATCCAGGATCAACTCCAGGAGCGGCTTGCCGGTTTTCTCATCGTTTTGCTGAAAGATGCGAGCGGTAATCTCCACCAAGTACGAGCTTAGCTCGGTGCGATTCCAATTTTCATAAACCGCTTGCAATTGCCCGCGGTCGAGGCCAAGCCCGCGGTGCATCAAATCATAAGTCTCGGCGAGGAGCTGCATCAAGCCGTACTCGATGCCGTTGTGCACCATCTTGA
>JBOHQZ010001614.1:0-1226 GCA_050732275.1 bacterium | reverse complement strand
ATCGGCGTGATACCGTCGAACATCCAGCCGCCGAGGCCTATGGCCTGAAGCATCAACGCGCCCGCATAGCATGCGGTAGAAAGCTCTGCGGTCACCTCGGCGAGCGACAACTGCTCGACATAGGTGAGCGGATAGGGATTCTTCACATCGACCAATACGCTGAACTTTTCTATTCCTGGAATCGGATTCTTATTTACATCGTCAAAAATGCAAGCGCCATTCTGCACGAGATAGCAAAGAACCGCAATATGATGCTGCGCCAGATCCGCGACCGGAATGATGAGCGTGCTGCCCGGCACATTCACGCACCAGGGATTGTGCATCTCGATGTGCGCCGGCTTCGGCGGAATGTGCATGCGCTTATCCGACAGCTTGCGAATGCGCGCGCGATGCGCCTGCAAATATGCATTGAGATCGGTGGCGCCGCTTTCGTCCGTCTCGATCAAATTCTGCGCGTCGCGCGTCGGCAGAAAATAGGTGCCGTTGTCATCGGTGTAGAAAAACTCCGTGGTATGAAATCCGGCCGCCGAAGGAAACGTGCGCCCGCCCGCGGCGCTCGCGTAGTTGGGAATGTTCGGCGCATAATTTTTATTGTACGGATGCAGATAAAACCAGCCCGTATTTCCGGCAGCCGCGGTGAGCACCATCATCTGCTCCAATTCACCGAGCGGCATCGGCGCGTGCCGCGATTTAAATTTCAACGGCCCATCCGGAATTTCCGCGCCCAGCGCGAACCGCCGCGCGCGCCGGCCGTGCAGTGCTTCGATCAGCGGCATGCCGACCGCCAGCTCAAGCCCTTTTGGAATGGCCGGCATCCTATCCAGCAAAATCGCGCCTTTCTTTTTTGCCGCGGCGCCAAGGGAATTCATCTTGAGTCCGGCGAGCAACGTGCCCGTGCCGAACAACAAACCGCCGAGCATCTTGCGACGTGACATCGGCAGCCATGAAGTTGATTTTTGTTTGTCAGCCATGTTTTTCCTTCCTGAAATTTGTATCGATTTGTAATTCAGTGTATCTCGCTTCAAGATCATCACGCCCTAATTTACGCGCGCCGGTGGGCTTTTTCTACTATCGTTTGCGATGGTTTTAAAAAAGCCGGTTGACGCGTATAATCGTCGCTCGGCTTAACTTATGATGAGAGTTTCTTCAGGTTGCACGACACCAGTGAAGTCGAACCTGCCGCAAACGATATGACACAAACAGTGTCTCGGCAAGTCCGACTCCAC
>JBOHQZ010001613.1:0-1227 GCA_050732275.1 bacterium | reverse complement strand
GGCGGTACGCTCAGCCAGGTGCGGGCTATTCAAAATGCGGCCAATGCGGAGGTTTATGGTATCCAGGCAGGGATTGAACTCAAGCTGCCTGCCGGCATGACGCTGTCATCCCGCTTTAATTTTCAGAAGGGCGAAGAAGAGCTGGATGACGGCAGCACCGCACCGTTGCGCCATGCCGGGCCCTGGTTTGGCGCAACCCACCTGATTTATCGCCGCGACCGGTTGAAAGCCGATTTTTACGGCGTTTACAATGGCGAAATTTCTTATGAGGATTTAGCGCCTGAAGAGCAGAGCAAGCCGTATATCTACGCGGTCGATAAGAATGGCAATCCCTATTCGCCGAGCTGGTACACGTTGAATTTGAAAGTACAGTATCAATTGACCGATCTGCTCATGCTCAGCGCCGGCATAGAGAACCTCACGGATCAACGATATAGGCCTTACTCCTCCGGCATCGTTGCGCCGGGGAGGAATTTCATTGCGGCGGTGAAGGCGAGTTTTTGAGACTAATACCACCGATCGGTCACTCGGAGTGACCGGTCGGTTTTACAAATGCAAAAATGTTCCTTAGTGATGAAACCTTATGAACACTCAGTTTTTAAAAATCGGCGCTTTTCTTTTGCTCTTCATCGGTTGCGGCTCACGCGAGGAAGCACCAGCGACTCTTGCTGTCAGAAAAATGTCTGCTCAGGAAGTTCGTTCGGCGCCAGCAGAGACAAATGCTGGCGCGCTCCTGGCAGCAGGCGAATTGAGTTCTGTCGGCGTGCTTGGACTATTGGCAGGCCAAACGGAATCAAATGTTAGCAAAAGTCCTCAGTTCCAAAATCGAATGTTGATTAAAACAGCGGCGCTCAATTGCGAAGTCGCCAGCTATGACGCAGCACTGGTGCAAATTCAAAATATCGCAGCACAATATGGCGGCTATGTTGTTGCATCAAACATGCATGTAAGCATCGAAGACGTTAAATCCGGCACTGTGACGCTGAGAATCGAAGCGAAGAATTTTGATACAGCACTGCAAGCTCTCAAACAATTAGCCAAGAAGCTCGACAGCGAAAGCGTGCAGGGTAACGACGTCACCGAAGAATTTTACGATTTGACCGCGCGATTGGAGAACAAGCGCAAAGCGGAAAAGCGCTATCAAGAAATCCTCGCTTCGGCCAAAACCACCAAAGACATTTTGGAAGTCGAACAGGCACTAACCAATGTCCGCGAAGAGATCGAGCG
>JBOHQZ010001612.1:0-1227 GCA_050732275.1 bacterium | reverse complement strand
TTCAGCAAGGCCAAGCAAAAAACCAAAGCCAAATTGGAGAAGGATGAATTTTCGCATTTGTGATTTGCGCTTGACATTCCCTTGCTTTTGTATTAGTATATTGTAGCGTCCTTTCAACTCACCGTAAGGACGGCATTCGATCAAATACCAGCATCCATTCTCGCACGTTTGCCGCGAACGGTTGTTGCTTGCATTTGGTTTCCGCAAAATCCTCCCGGCGCGCCTTCGCCTCTTTGTGCAAAATCAACCAGGATGAAAGTAATCATGCTGAATAACGGCAGAACCCGCGTCATCATCGAAAACATCAAGCCTGAGATCGACGCGGGCCGCTTTCCAATTAAAAGAATAACCGGAGAAAAGATCGTCGTGCTCGCCGATATTTTTGCCGACGGCCACGATGCCGTTTTCGCTAAGCTCTTATATAAAAAACAAACTGACGGCGCTTGGCAGAAAGCCCCGATGCAGCTTCTTGACAATGACCGCTGGCAAGGAAATTTCACGGTCACTGCGCTTGGAATGTATTTTTATACCATCGAGAGTTGGGTTGATCACTTTTTGACCTGGCGGCAGGACATTAAAAAGAAATTTGACGCCGGCCAGGATATCAAAGTCGATCTGCTCATCGGCGTGGAGTTAATCGAAGCGGCGGCCAAAAGAGCCGAAGGCAAGGATGCCAATTCTTTTTCTGAATTTGCCGAAACGATAAAAAACGAAAAGGATTTTGCCGAAGCCGTGGACGTTGCCCTGAACCGTAGACTCTTGGAGCTGATGGAGAAATATCCGGACGAGAGATTTGCCACGCGCTACGGCAAAGAGCTTGCCGTCGTTGTGGATCGTGAGAAAGCCCGGTTCAGCGCCTGGTACGAACGTTTTCCGCGCTCGTGTTCGCCAAAGCCCGGCCAACACGGCACGTTCAAAGATTGCGAGGCCATCCTTCCCGAAATCGCACGGATGGGTTTTGATGTTCTTTATCTTCCGCCCATTCATCCCATCGGCAAGACCAGTCGCAAAGGCAAAAATAACGCGCCAACGGCGCAGCAGGATGACGTCGGCAGTCCGTGGGCTATCGGTTCGCAAGAAGGCGGGCACAAAGCCATCCATCCGCGACTCGGCACATTCGAAGATTTTCAGCGCCTGATTAAAAAAGCGCAAGATCATGGCGTGGAAATCGCCATGGACTTGGCCTATCAATGCGCGCCCGATCATCCTTACGTGAAAGAGCATCCC
>JBOHQZ010001611.1:0-1227 GCA_050732275.1 bacterium | reverse complement strand
GCGGGACTACGCGAGCTTTGTCTGGCGCAAATCCCCCGCGAAAAATCGCGCCTCCACTTCGCCCTCGACGTAATGGCTGTCCGACGAATGCATTCGCCGACTTTGAATGATCGCGTCTTCTGCCACGGAGCACAGCGCGAGGTCGCAGGCAAAGGCATCATCATTGGCCTGCCCTACTCGATTCTCGCCTACGCCGATGAGCGCGAGACAAGTTGGGCGCCCGCCGTGCATACCGAGCGAGTCAAGCCCAATCAGACGGCCGTGGAGATTGCCCTCAAGCAAGCTACCTGGGTGGCCGAACAACTCCCTGCTCAGGCGACGGCTGAACTAGCTTTGGATGGTGGCTATGGCAACCTCAAATTCTTTGCCGGGATGCGTGGCGTGAAAACCTTCGCCACAGCGCGGATGCGAAATGATCGTGTGCTGTATCAGCTTCCCCCCACGCCGCCTAAACCGGAAGGCAAAAAGAAAAAGCGCGGGCGCTCTCGCAAATACGGCCCGGAATTTCGCTTCGCCGATCCGAGCACCTGACTGGCGGCGGATGAAACGCTTGAGTTTGAAGATCCGAAATTCGGGCGCGTCCGCCTGGAGTTATGGTCAACCCTACGCTTCCGTGTGAACAAGCAGATCGTGGACATTGCCGTGGTCCGTTCGCAGATTCGTTTGGAAAAAGACCATCCGCCTGCGCCGCATTGGTATGGGGTACATAACGGCACGCAGGAAAAGACGACTCTCACTCGCGTCTTTGAATGCGTCACGCATCGTTGGCCGATTGAGCCGGCCAACCGATTTCGGAAAGAACGACTCTATGCCGAGCTGCCGAAAGTGCGACAAGCCGAGGCCAGCGACCTCTGGTTGAACTTGTTGCAAGTCCTCGAATGGGAACTTTACCTCTGGCGTCCGGCAGCCAGTGATTCTCATCTGCCGTGGCAAAAGCCACTCTCGCAGGAGCAGTTGACGCCTGGCAGAGTGATCCGATCGCTGAGCGAGAATTTAGATCGGGTAGGGAGTCCGGTTTCGGAGGCGCTACCCAGAGGAAAATCCCCAGGCTGGCCATCAGGCCGACACCGAACAGTACCGGCGACCTATCGCCTTGAGTCGAAAAAGCGGAAAAAGGCGATGAAAATGTCAAAGAACGAATGAAAACCTTGAACACAAACAGCTCTTCTCAGCTTGATGGAAGGTCAAGCTTCAGGGGAGCGTTGTCTAAAGTCGAGTATTGACAAC
>JBOHQZ010001610.1:0-1232 GCA_050732275.1 bacterium | reverse complement strand
TGACGCGGAGGCTTAAAAATTGCGCTGATTTACTCTCAATTTTTGACCTCGGCTTAAGCGGCGGAAAACTTCATACAAATATAAAATTAAACACTCTCACAGCGAATAAACAATCAGAAAGTTTCTCTTTCTCTTGTCAGACATCGGGACACGGCTTACCCGTCTTTGTCCTACAAGAGACGCGCATCACCGTTCGCCGGAAGGTTAACAAAAACGACCGTACCTTTGCCCGGCACGCCTTTGATTTTGACCCTGCCTCCCCACGGATGAACGCGCTCGCGCATGCCGATCAACCCAAACGAATTGGCGTCGAAAATTTCCTCCCGGGTAATGCCTTTACCGTTATCTCGAACTTTCAGCAGCAGCATGTGCGCATTCTGGCGCACATTGACGACGATCCTGGTCGCCCCGGCATGGCGCACCACGTTGGTCAACGCCTCTTGAAAGATGCGAAAAATCGCCGTCGAACGTTCGCGCTCTATGTCATTGGAATCAAGCGAGCATTTCAATTCAAGCTCAATGCCGGTGCGGTCACGAAATGCTTTGGCCTGCCATTCTATGGCCGCGGCCAGGCCGAGATTATCCAGCAGTCCGGGCCGCAGCTCCGCAGAAATCCGCTGCACGGTATTGATGGTCATATCGATGAGCTTGGCCATGGTCTTGGTTTTCTCGTTGAGGTGCTCCCGGCTTTCGGGCAATCGCTTCTGCAGCCAAAATAAATCCATTTTCAAAGCCGTCAGCGACTGGCCCAATTCATCGTGAATCTCTCTGGCAATGCGGGTTCGTTCTTCTTCCCGGGCCGCTTGCAAATAGGCGGAAAGGTTGCGCAACTGCTCGCGCGAGCCGATCAGCTCCTGCTCCACTTGCTTCCGCCTAAGCGTGGCGCTGAGCTGTCCGGCCATGGTGGAAAATAGCGCCATTAGGCTTTGGTCTTCGGCGCGCGCCGAGGTTGAAAAGAAGAGCAAAACCGCCAGCAACTCGCCGTCCGCGAGAACCGGCACGCCGATGGCGGTTTTCAAGCCGAGTTCCCCGGCCAACCAGGCGCGCCGGAAAACCTCGGCCGGTTGGCTAATCAGGTCATTTACCCAGTGTATCTGGTTCGAAATCCAGACTCGCCCCGGCAGCCCCTCATTTGCTTTGAAGCTCAACTCTTCACTCCGCATTCGAAAGGAAGACATATGATAGCTGTCACCGTACCAGGCCGGGCTGCATAGCAGCCTTGTTCCGTCCGC
>JBOHQZ010001609.1:0-1233 GCA_050732275.1 bacterium | reverse complement strand
CGGGATGAACGATGACGAACGCGATACCCAGCATCTCGGCGCGCCGCAACTCATCAGTGAGTGTCTTGATAGATTTCTGCCATGTCTGCGCATCTGGCGCAGCGAGATTGATGAGATAGCTGGCATGGATACAGGCGCTTTTCAAACCTGAAGCGACAAACGCGGCGCGAAAGTTTCCGGCTTCTGTTTCTGTCAACGGCTTGGCTTGCCACTGGCGCTGATTACGCGAGAAAATTTGTATCGTCTCACAACCGATGGCAACGCCACGCGCCGGAGCTAAATCAAGCCCACCGGCGACGGAAACGTGCGCGCCGAGGATCATGCCGGTTGCCCACCCTTGCTGCCGCTTTCGGAGTAATTATTGAGATGCAAAGCGGCGACCAGTTTTTCAAACATGGCGATGCGCTTGCGCAGCGTGCCACTGCCGCGTTCTTTCAAATAGCTGGTGAACATCAATGCCAAAAAGCAAAAAGAAAAAAGCAAAACCCAAATGGTCCAGCTCAAAATAATATTGGCCGAAAAATCGAATAACAGGGCTTTGCTGGTGTCAAACGCCCGTTTGAAAAAATAAATGCCGGCGATCAACGCCAGAGCCTGGACGATCCAGCGCCAGTTGAGACGAATCGCGCTCCAACGGGTTCCAGGCAAGCGCCGCCGCGTTGATGCTGTTGCGTTCGGCGTTTCAACCATGTTTGGCCTCGAGATATTTCTCCACATCCATCGCCGCCATGCAACCCATACCCGCTGCCGTCACCGCTTGGCGATAATAATGATCGACCACGTCGCCGGCGGCAAAAACGCCTTCGCTGTTGGTCATCGTGTGTTGCTTGATTTTGACGTAACCTTGCTCGTCCAAATTGATCTGATCTTTGAAGATTTCCGTATTCGGTTGATGCCCGATAGCAACAAAAACACCGTCGCAGCGCATTTGCGTCCGCTCGTTGGTGTTGACATTGCGCAGCGTGACGCCGGTGACGGTGCCTTTGCTAACGTCGCGAATCTCTTCGACAACACTATTCCAGATAAACGAGATTTTTGGATTTTTGAAGGCGCGCTCTTGCATGATCTTCGAGGCGCGCAACGTATCACGACGGTGCACGATGGTCACTTTGCTGGCGAATTTGGTAAGAAAAGTCGAATCTTCCATCGCCACGTCGCCGCCGCCGACGACGATAAGCTCTTGATTGCGGAAAAATGCGCCATCGCAGGTGGCACACGAGGAGACGCCGTGGC
>JBOHQZ010001608.1:0-1233 GCA_050732275.1 bacterium | reverse complement strand
ATGGTCACACTAGCGTTGCTCGCGTCAGCGCCGTTCGTTTTCAGGCTGTCCTCGATCTTTTGCACGAGCAGGCCGTAATTGGGTATGCGATCGTACCAGACGCCCGGCTCGATGCTGACGCCCGGTTTTTTTCTCGCAATATCGCCGCCGAGCAGGCGCGCGCGATGGTTGAAATCCGGCAGCACGGCGTTGTTGAACCAAATCATGCCGGCGGCGACAAAAACCGCGGCGAGCAAAACCGGGGCAATAATGCGATAAAGGCTGGCGCCGCCGGCCTTCATCGCGGTAAGCTCATTGTCGGCAGACAAACGGCCGAACGCCATCAACGTGGCCATCAGCACCGCCATCGGCACCGCCAGCGCGACGATCCAGGCCATGTTGAGCGCAAAAAATTCCAGCACGATGTTCCACGCCAGGCCCTTGCTTAAAATACGGCTCAGCTCGCGAAAGAGCAGGTTGAGTAAAAAAATGAGTGTGATGACCGAGAAACCGAAAAAAAACGGCCCAAGGTGCTCACGCAAAACGTAGCGCTGGAGAATATATTTTTTCATGGTAGCAAATGCGAAGTCAGACTTACGCACGGCGAGGGGCGAAGTCCGACTGGGCAACGGGGTTTTATAATTTTAAAAAATTATGTGCCCAAGTCGGACTTCATGCTGCTGCACGCGCAAGTCCGACTTCACTAATATAGCCAAATCGGAGTTGTCATGCCACTTTTTTTTGTCGATCAGGGAACTTAAAAAGCCGCCCAAGCGTAAGGCCAAATGTCACGCTTAATCCAGATTTTCCTTGATTCTGAGTGCATTTTTTTATATTTTAGTCATGCTAACGGGCCGTTGAACTAATTGAGGAGTGTATTATTTCCAAGCTTGCTACGGGATTCTGAGCCAGAATCCGTTTCGCGCACGAAATTATAATTCCATAAAATGGTGGTTCTTAACTTGACGCGCGGAACTGACGTATGGTTAAATTTTAAAGTGAACGAGCATTCGATCAATTTTCGAGGACTGAAGGCTTCGCCGCAGTTGTTAATGTGCTTTTCGGTCTTTTTTTGTTTTTACGCTCAGGTAGCCGCTCTCCGCGCGCAGGAGTTTGAAGAAGAAAATTCCCGCCCGGTGATCGGCATACGCTTGCCACAGGCGGTGGCCGGGTGGGCGCACCAACTTGATCCGCGGGTTTTCCCCTTCGAGCAAACTCCCAATCGCGGCCTCTCTTTGCGAGGAGAGGTCTCCC
>JBOHQZ010001607.1:0-1235 GCA_050732275.1 bacterium | reverse complement strand
CGCATTTCATCTTCGCTCACCAAGATAAAATCATCCAGCAATTCGCGCATGATCGATTGCGGCAGATCGAACGGCGCGCGGGTGGCGAGGCCCTCGGCGAAGGTCTCCATTTTCGCTTCGACGCGCTTGCCGGCTTTCCACGAGAGATACGCAGATGGCGCGTTTTCCGCTTGCACGCCAATAACGCGGATACTCGGATTGATCGCTTTCGCTACAATGCAGCATCCCGCGACGCCGCTGCCACCGCCGACCGGCACAATGATCGTTTCGACTTCCGGCAGTTTCTCGATGATTTCAAGTGAGTAGGTTGCAACACCGGCGATCAACAACGGCTCATCACCGGAGCTGATAAATCGGGCGCCGGTTTTCTGTGCATGCGATTCGGCAAACTCGCGGGCATCATCAAAATCGCGGCCATGAAAAACGCTTTCGGCGCCGATCGCGCGGATGGCTTCTACTTTGACCGGATTGGCGTTTTCAGGAAGGATGATTGTCGCGCGCACGCCGAAGAGTCGCGAGGCATAAGCAACGGATTGGCCGTGATTGCCGCTGCTGGCGGTGATCACCCCGCGCTGGCGTTCTTCCGGCGAAAGATTGGCGATGAAATTTATTCCGCCGCGGACTTTGAACGCGCCCACCGGTTGGTGATTCTCGTGCTTGACGTAGACTTTCGCACCGAGCAATTGGCTCAGCCCGTAATAATGATAGAGCGGCGTCGGCTGCAAGTATGGCGCAATGACTTGGCTGGCTTTGAATACGTCAGCGATGGTGATTGGTGTCGATAACATTTTGTTTCTCTCCGTAAAAACTTTTCACTTGGCCTTTAAATATTCACTCCATCTTCCGATTCCCATAGTAGCTGAAATTTGAGCATTATCTTGGTGATCGGCATTTGCAGTATATTCCGAGTACCAAACTAATCCATTTGAGGCTTTTTCTTTAAATACTCCTGTCATACTATCAAAGCCGTTTTTCATTTTATCAACTTCTTTTTCTCCCATGCTCATATAAAGGAAAGTATGTAACGTATCCTTCGCGCTCAAAAAATCGGCAGCTTTGGAAACGATCATGTTATCATCCCGCCAAAATGCGGGACTAAAGCAAAATCTTGCTTGAAAAAGGTCCGGCTTATACAATAAAGAATACATCACTAAAAGGCCGCCCCTTGATTTTCCATAGCATAAACGGACCGGTGACGCCGGATAAGTATTCTCAATAAAGGGAAATAATTCGGA
>JBOHQZ010001606.1:0-1235 GCA_050732275.1 bacterium | reverse complement strand
GTTGTGCAAACTGTCTCCATCGGTAAAGTCTTTGCCCCAGCTCATTTCAGCTCCAACAAGACTCGCCATGTTCCAATGAATAAACATGCCGAATCGTGCCTCGCGCCACCAGCTCATTTTGTCCTGGTCAGCTTTGGATTTCTCCGCGCGCTTTGGTTTTTGCGCATCCGGCCAATACTGCTCGGGCGTAATTTGGGCGCGCGCGGAAGTTTGCAAAGCACCTATGATAAAAATGATGCCGAGCCAATACCGCATCAATGTAGGAATGTCGAATCGCAGATACTTTATTTCTCCTTTGCCAGAATTGCATGATCGGCTTTGATCAATTCACCTTTTTGCAAACCTGCTTCTATCGCCTTGGCGTATTTGGATTGCAACTCTTCCGGTATGGCGGCGCCCTTCAAGGTCTCATCTAAAGTGCCGTCGGCATGGTGATCAATAACGATGATCGTCTCGGGGCACGCCACCGGACGATTATCCGTAATGATAAATTCGTTGAAAGGCTGTGCATTGGCAGGCCGGAAGCTTCTGATCTCGATCTGAAACTCATTTTTTTCGTGTATATACCGGCTGACTTTAGGGATTCGCATTTGCAATTTGTTTTCCCTGGCGAGCCGCTCGAGGCCAAGCTCATAAATTTTTTGCGCTTCGCTCAGGCTCACCTCGCCGAGAAGAATGCGGTCGAGGACGCGATCCTGGTCAAAATCAATAGCCACAAAATTAGCCCCAACCAGCTCGTTGTAGAACTCCGTTGTATCCTTCGAGAAGATGGAACGAAGACGATAAGTTTCGTCGTTGTGGCTGAATCTGTACTGCGAGGCGCGGAGCTGGGGCTTCTGATTGGCGCATCCGCAAAGCGCGAAAAGGCTCAGAAGCGTTCCTGCAAAAATGGCGGCCTTTAAATGGCTGATGCTGAAATTCGTTTTTTCCATGATCTTGCCTCATTTTTACTGCTTAACTGTTTTGTCCAACGGCCGGCCCAAACTCTCGTACAAATCTTTTCGAGCCGACTTGCCTTTTGCCAACATCGCATGTGCGTATTTCGCAACTTGGTCGGCAACATTTCGAGGAACGACAATGACGCCATCACCGTCCGCCACGACGACGTCTCCGGGACAAACCAGGACGCCGCCGATGACCAAGGGACGATTGACGGATTCCAATTCAGTGCCATCGGAAACGTCCGCGACGCGCAATCCTTCGAAACGTTTCAAAATTTGCGCATTCTCTGCTTC
>JBOHQZ010001605.1:0-1236 GCA_050732275.1 bacterium | reverse complement strand
TTATGGCTCAATTGTGGCGCAATTAATGTTATACTAGCCATGAAATTGTTTCCAACTTAGTAAAGAGGAATCAATGAACTTATCTGTTGAAATCAAATATACCCTTCGCTGTCCAAAACCTTTCCAGCGTTTGCCCGAGTTGGCTTATAATTTATGGTGGAGCTGGCATCCGGAAGCGCAAGATTTGTTCGAGCAGATCGATGCCAAGCATTGGCGCAAACATCGTAATCCGGTCAAATTGCTGCGCGAGCGCGGCGCGGCGCTGAAACGGTTGGCGGACAAGACGGCATTCATTGCGGCTTACCGAGCTGTCATGCAGGGCTTTGATGAGTATATGAATGCAGCGGATACCTGGTTTGCGCGAACTTATCCACTCCACCGAAAATCGCCAGTGGCGTATTTTTGCGCGGAATTTGGCTTTCACGAATGTTTGCCCACGTACTGCGGCGGTCTCGGCATTTTGGCGGGAGATCACACCAAATCGGCCAGCGATTTGGGTGTGCCTTTTGTTGGGGTCGGTTTGCTTTATAAAAATGGCTATTTCACACAGCGCATTGATGCCGAAGGCAATCAGGTGGCCGAGTATCCTGCATTCAATTTCGAAAACTTGCCGGTGCTGCCGTTGTACCAACGTCATGGCCAACAATTGCTAGTCTCAGTGGAATTGCCCGGACGGCGCGTTTGGGCGCAATGTTGGGTGGTGCAAGTGGGCAGAGCCAACGTGATTTTACTCGATACCAACGTCGCGCGCAACCAGCCTCGCGACCGGCGCATCACCGCGCAGCTCTACGGCGGTGACCGCGATACGCGCATTTCGCAAGAGATCATTTTGGGTATCGGCGGCGTGCGCGCCTTCCGCGCGCTCGGCTTGGCTCCGGCAGTATGGCATTTGAACGAAGGTCACGCGGCGTTTGTGTGCTTCGAGCGCATGCGCGAGCTAATGCAAAATGAGAAGCTTGATTTCGATCATGCCGTTGAGGCCATCGCGGCCAACACGGTGTTTACCACGCACACGCCGGTGGCGGCCGGCAACGAAGCGTTCAGCTTGCCGCTCATGGACAAATATTTCCGCCGTTTCTGCGAGCAAAGCGGCATCGAATTGTCGCGGTTGTTGAATTTGGGCTTGCAAACCGGCGACGGCGGTTACAAATTTTTCAGCATGACGGTGCTGGCCTTGCAGCTCTCCAGCGCCGACAACGGCGTGAGCAAGTTGCACGGGCAAGTCTCCCGCGCGTT
>JBOHQZ010001604.1:0-1237 GCA_050732275.1 bacterium | reverse complement strand
ATTCGCGGCTTTGAGTCCGTCACCAGCGGTCTCGTGCTTACCGACGGCGCGGCCGAACCGGAAATCACGTTTTACAATTTGTACAACGTCGAGCGCGTCGAAGTGCTCAAAGGGCCAGGCGCGTTTTTGTATGGCGCCAATCCGCTCTCCGGCACCGTCAACCTCGTGCGCAAGCAGCCGATCTTCAGAAACTTTTTGCACCTCGGCAGCTCGTATGGCCGCTTCGATTCCTACCGCAGCACTGCTGATTTCGGACTCGCGGATGCAAGCGGGCGCGTCGCCTTCCGGCTGAACGCGCTGTGGCAGGATTCGAAGAGTTTTCGCGACGACAAAGACAACGAGAACCTCAGCGTCAATCCGGCCTTGACTTGGCGGTTGAACGAGAAGACCTCGCTAACTGCGAATTTCGAGCATGTGCAGAGCAAATACAAACCCGACACCGGTTTGCCGTTGTTCAACAATCAGGTTCCGGACGTCCCGCGCACGCAATCGTATCAACTGCCCTCGGATATTTCCGACCAAAAAATCCTGCGGGCGCGGCTTGATTTTGAAACGCGATTCAGCGATAGCTTCACGCTGCGTAATAAATTTTATTATACCGATTTGGACTGGCAATCCAACGGCACGCTGCTGCTGGGCGCTTTTCCAACGCCGTTCGGCACCGTCGTTGGCCGCGCGCTGAATGCTTTGGATGATCGCCAAAAGCTGGCCGGCAATCAGTTGGAAGCGATTCTGCGTTTCAACACCGGCGGCGTGCGGCATCAAATTTTGGCCGGCTTTGAAGTGAACCGGCTCGGTGATAAATTTACGCTGGGCGTGGCGCAGCAGTTGTCGCCGATCACCTTGGTCGATCCGGTTGAAACGACAACTTCCGTCACGCCTTCCCCATTTATGGAGACGGACGCGCGCAGCATAACGTATGCGCCTTATGCGCTCAGCCAAATTTCGTTTTCAGAAAAATTGCAAGCGACGCTCGGCGGCAGATTCGATGCAATCGACTACGAAGACACCCGCACGCTGTTCGGTCAAATTCCTGCATCAGCGAATCGAAGCTACGAAAAATTCAGTCCGATGCTCGGAATAGTTTATACACCGACGGCGAGTCTTTCATTTTACGCCAACACGGGCAAAGCGTTTGGGCCGCCGTCCACGCTGGTTGTCGGCAACGTTGAAGCCGAAGAAAGCACCCAATATGAAGTTGGCGCGAAGACGCAATTTTATAACGGCAAGCTGCACG
>JBOHQZ010001603.1:0-1240 GCA_050732275.1 bacterium | reverse complement strand
CGCCGCAACGCTCGCCAGGGCGGTTACACCAACGTCGAGTTTCGCCAGGGCGAAGCCGAGAGCATGCCGGTTGACGATAGCAGCGTCGATTGGGTGATCTCCAATTGCGTCATCAATCTTTCGCCGGCCAAGGAAAAAGTTTTCGCCGAGATCAATCGCGTGCTCAAGCCCGGCGGCCGTGTTTCGATTAGCGATATTGTGGCCGACGCATTGCCCGATTTCGTGCGCGAAGATAAAATGGCGTATTGCGGCTGCATCGGCGGCGCGATTCCCGAAGCCGAATATCTGCGCCTGCTCGCGCAAGCCGGCCTCGCCGAGGTTCACGTCGAAGCTCGGCTGGATTATTCGCCGGAGCAGATTCGGGGAATGATCCTCGCCGACGAGCAGTTAAACATGAGATACGGCGCCATTGTCGAGGCCAACCCCGGCATTCTCGAGCAAATTAAAATTGCCAGCATCAAAGTTGCCGGGCGCAAGCCCGCAGTTGGTGAAATTTCGAATATACGGATTGACGCAGCGAATGAGGGCGATTTTCCAGCGGTTGCACAATTGCTGCAGCAGGCGCAACTGCCGGCCGATGGCCTACGCGAGATTCTGGATTCAACTATGGTCGCACGTGAAAATGGGAGCATTGTCGGCGCCATCGGCCTCGAACGTTACGGCGAAGCCGGTTTGGTGCGCTCATTCGTCGTTGCCAAAGCCTGGCGAGGCCACGGCGTCGGCAAAAAATTGGGCGCAAAACTTTTACAGCGCGCCGCCAAAGACGGCATCCGCAAAGTTTATTTGTTGACCAACACGATTCGCGACTTGGCAGCGAAATACGGCTTTCGGGAAATCCCGCGCGACGCCGTTCCGGCCGCAGTGCGCGAGTCCGTCGAATTCCGTTTGAATTGTTGCGACACGGCTGTGGCAATGGAACGCACGCTTTGATCTGTTACAAGTGATGTCTTTGCAAAAAAAGCAAAAACCTTCTGGCTCACGGAAATGAACTCTCGCGGAAATAAAACAGATGAAAAATTCCGTGTGAGTTCCATTCCGTGAGCAATAATCTTTTTGGGCGCGGCTCGCCCGCGTTTTGAGTTATTTAGAAAATTAGTTCGTCGTTTCGCCTTCAGGCGTCCAGCTTCCGGCAAAAGCTGAACGCATGCCCGCTCCACGTCATTATTCTCTATGAATGCAGGGCGAAGAAGACGAAGCTACGGACTTTTCATTTAGAACATTGACTTGCTTTTTAAGCCGG
>JBOHQZ010001602.1:0-1242 GCA_050732275.1 bacterium | reverse complement strand
CCGGACACATTCTCGGCTCCGCCGGGGTATTATTGCAGATCGAAGAAAAAGGACGAACGCGGCGCTGCGGCTTTTCCGGCGATATCGGCCGCAACAACCTGCCCATCATTCACGACCCCGATTATTTGAGCGACGTCGAGGTGCTGATCATGGAGAGCACCTACGGCAACCGCGAGCACTCGGATATTGAAAACCTCGCCGAGGAGCTGGGAACCCTCGTTCGCGCCGTTCACGGCCGCGGCGGCAAAATCATCGTGCCCGCTTTCGCCATCGGCCGCACGCAGGCGCTGGTTTATTTTCTGCACAAGCTGTGGGATCAAAATCGCATCCCCGATCTGCCGATTTACGTCGACAGCCCGCTTGCCGTCGAGGCCACCGGCATCTATCGCCTGCATCCGGAGTGTTTCGACCGCGAAACGCAGCGCTTGTTTCTCGAAGAGGGGCAGGATCCGTTCGGTTTCAAACGCCTCAATTATATTCGCGACGTCGAAGACTCGAAAAAGCTCAACGAGATCAAAACGCCGTGCATGATCATTTCCGCCTCGGGCATGGCCGAAACCGGAAGAATTTTGCACCATCTCAAAAACAACATCGGCGACGCGCGCAATTGCGTGTTGCTCATCGGCTTCATGGCCGAGCACACGCTGGGCCGCCGCTTGGCCGACGGCGCCGAAGAAGTGAAAATTTTCGGCGAGATTTACAAACGCCGCTGCGAAGTGCGCAAACTCGACGGCATGAGCGCCCACGCCGACCGCAGCGATCTGCTCGATTTCCTGCGCCGCCACGATCCCGCCAAGCTCAAACACATTTTCCTCGTCCACGGCGAATTGGAGCCGATGACGGCGTTGGCCGAAGGCATTCGCAGTTTGGGATTTCAAAACGTGCATACGCCGAAGGAGGGGGAGGAGTTTGAGGTTTAAAGAGGTTTTGTAAGCGGATCGAGCGGATGAAGCGGATTTCAAGAGTTTGGTTGTCAAAAGCACTATCCGCTCAATCCGCTTTTTCCGCTTACAGCTTTTGTCTTTTAATTTGTCCCTGAAGAAATAACCGGCAGTCCAACATTTTGGGAGGCACCCCGTGCAAAAATCCATCCGGCTTTTGAAAATTTGGAAACTCTGCCGCGAGAAACGCATGATGACACCGGCGCGGCTGGCGCAAATGTGCGGCGTTGACGAACGCACCATTTACCGCGACATTCAAGCGCTGTGCGAGATGGGTGTTACCCTCGCTTGCAACGGCGGC
>JBOHQZ010001601.1:0-1242 GCA_050732275.1 bacterium | reverse complement strand
CCTTTTTCGTGCGCGCCATCGCCGCGATAAAACCTTGCTGCGAAAAAGAGCTGTCCGGCGGCAAGGTCGCGGGAAATTTGTCACTCGCCAAAATCGTGCTGGCGATCTCGAACAACGAATCCGACTTTTGCGCTTCGCGGATATAAGCCGCGCCCTGGATGACGGCCTGGTGAAATGGCAAAGCCTCGGTCGCTGAGCGGCCAATACCCGTCGCCTCCACCGGCAGCCAAATGCGTTCGTTCAATCCCTCATCACCGGAATTTGCGAGCCGCAACAGCAGCGAATCCGGCAGCGGCAAAAAAGCGCGCCGTGAAGCCGGGATGCCGGTGTCGAAAAGCATGAGCACGTGATCCGAGGTGCCGACAATCGCCGTGGCAATGTTGTCGCTTTCCAGCAAAGAAGCATAAAGCGCGACCAGATCGTCGCAATCGCCGCGGCGGGAATTTCGTGCACTTGCCAGCAGCTCGCCGGGATATTTAATTTTGTCAAAACTTTGCGCCGCATACAGCGAATCGAATTTCAGCCTGGTGTCCGGCAGGTAAGCAAAGCCGTTTTCAATCAAGGCTTCGTAAAATTGTGCGGCGCGGTAGATTGGTCGATGATATTGCCAAATCGGGTCGTCGGAAAGCTGCGCCACACTTTCGCGAAATCTCTGGACGCGCCGATCCTCGGGAGTTACGAAGGCGGCCGCACGCGCCAATTCGTCCCAGGCCAGATAATTCTTGCCATGCACGACGAGGGTGATATTTTTCTCAAAATGCCGGCGCTTGTTTGATTGAGGCATGACATACTCGAATCGCAGCTTCGCCTCGATCAACTGCGACAGATTGTTGGCGTGAAGAATTTCACTCGTTATCGCGAGCGGCAAGCGCACGGTGCGTCTTTCACCCGGTTGCAATGAGAAAGCCGCGGCAGTTTTCTCATCGAGGCGAATCCCCCATGGCGCATGCAGCCGGGTAAATCGTCCGGTGATTGTGGTGTTGGCCAGATTTTCAATTTGCACCGAATTGTGTTGGGCCGCCGGCGAATTGGAGTACGACAAATAATACGAAGCGAAAATCGGTGCGATCTCCACGGTGGTTATCGCCACTTCCGGCGGACCTTTGAACATCGGCGCAAATAGTGTAAACAAATGCCGGTCCGGCAAGAGCGAGCTGTTATGAATATAGGCATAGTCGAATTGCACGTTGCCGGCGCGAGCATCAAGGTCGAGACCGACGCCGAAAGTGGTGACGGCTTCGT
>JBOHQZ010001600.1:0-1243 GCA_050732275.1 bacterium | reverse complement strand
GGCCAGAACGATCCACCCGTGATGGATGATCTCAGGTTGGAGCCAGGTTGCAGCAATGGCGAGGACCATTGCGGCGACGCCGGCGAACACACTCCGGCGGGCCGTTTTCGGGCTATTCATCCAATACAATGAGAAGACGAAAAGCACTGTCGCCGTGATATAAGCAAATTGCACAATGGCGTGGGTCACGGCTTCACCTCCTTGCGCTCTTGCTTGAACATCTTCAGCATGCGATCGGTAATCAAAAATCCGCTGACGATATTCGTCATGGAGGCGAACAGGGCAATGGCGCCGACGAGGCGAATTTCTGTAGGATAGTCAGCGCCGGTGACGATGATGGAGCCAACCACCGCAATCGCTGAAATGGCGTTCGTTATGGACATCAGCGGTGTGTGCAACAATCGCGAGACGCGGGCGATGACGCCCAGCCCAATGAACGTTGCCAGCACGAAAACGAAAAGCATCGACCAGTAGTCAACCGGTGGTTGTTCATGCTCACCTACCGTCTGGCCGGTTTGACCGGAATCCGCCGGCATCGTCGCCGAGGCTAACGTACCTGCCGCTGACTGCACCGGGCTTTCTGCTGCCGGGGAAACTTCGTTTGGGGAAGGCGTCTCCTGCGCCGCAACGAGGCTGAGCGCTGCGCAGATCATTAAAACTATTCTCAACCGGGAAAATATTTGTAGTGTCATTCTCAGAAATCTGTTTATTGTTCATCCAAAATTGAATCGTAGTCTCACCGAAAAATCATTAGACAATCATCCGCCTGCTCTTATCCGAGCAACATACCGGCGACCGCAGCGACCATGCAGGTGGCGAGCGTGCCGCCAATCATCGCGCGGAAACCCAGACGTGAGAGATCGCCGCGGCGTTCCGGGCAAAGACCGCTATAGCCGCCGATTTGAATGCCGATGCTGGCAAAATTGGCGAAGCCGCAAAGCGCGTAGCTGGCGATGAGCCGTCCCCGTTCTGTCAGCCAGGCGCCGTTGGTCTCCTGCAACATCCGGCTCATATCCTGATAAGCGATCAGCTCGGTGAGCACAACTTTTTTGCCGAGCAGTGTGGCGATTTTCGGCACGTCTTCGGCGGGAATGCCCATAACCCACGAAAGCGGCCAAAAAATCCAACCGAAAATTTGCTCGAGACTGGTTCCCAATTTGTTCAAGCCGAAATTGATCAGAGCGGTCAGCGCCACGAAAGAAATCAACATGGCGGCGACATTGACCGCAAGATGCAGGCCATC
>JBOHQZ010001599.1:0-1243 GCA_050732275.1 bacterium | reverse complement strand
ATCTCGGTGTCTTCGGCGTTTCTCGGCGGAAAAGTTTTTGCTTTTTTTGCAAAGAGTTTGCTTGTAATGGCATAACCCGGACGAGCCGGAACTAAAAAAGCAAAAACGCACGCAAAGACGCAGAGACGCAAAGTTACCGCAAAGTTTTTCTTTTGCTTTTCTTTGCGCAACCTTAGCGGCTTTGCGTCTTTGCGTGAATGCTTTTAAATGAAAATTTAAAAAGTTGGAGACTTTCAAAAGTTGCACAAAACCCTTATGAATACTGGACGAAATGCAACCTCTCCAAAAAATCTTTGCTTTTTTTGCACAGATCTGACTCTAAAGAGACTAATTATTGTCATCCTCGATAATTCCCAGCTTATGGCGGAAGACCAGCTCGCCGCCAAGAAAGTTCGAGAAAAAAAGGCCGGCTACAGCAACACCGGAAAGAATGATTTCAATCGTTGTGGCTGATTCGATTTGTGGATAATGCTTCAGGCGTAGTCCGAACAATACACCAAACCACATCAGCCACACGAAGTTTAAAAGCGCGTGAAGCGAAGCCTTCTTCCACGCGGCGTGGGTTGCCGGCAGCCGAAAGTAATCCATGGCGCCGAACACGGCCGCGGCAGCTCCTCCCAACAATCCACCGGCCATGGCATAGAAGGCCGCAATCGCAAAAGAGCTTCCCCCACCGAGGCGCGCCAGAACGTCCAGCGCCAGGCTCACGGGAAAAAGCGCCGAGGGAAAATGCACGAGCATGGCGTGAATGGGATGGCCGAACATCCGGGCGCGCATGAGTTGTCGAAAAAAGCGAGACATTGTCAACCCCTCAAAACAAAAACAATCAACAGCACCAAAGCAATGGCGGCGACAATGGGATGAACGAACGCGAGCAATTTCGGCACCGGCTTTTTCTGCATATCGATGCCAAACAGCGCAAAACCGCCAAGCGCGGCGACGATGAATAAAACAAGGCTCACGATCGGCGAGGGGCCGGCGCTTCCGGTTACGAAGAAAATCACGAGCAGCAGCGCCACCGCCGCCAATCCGCCGTGGATAAACACCGCCGGCTTGGGTGTTGGCTTGTTTTTCAGAATCGCCGTCAGCGCCACCAGGCCGAAGACGGCGGCAAGCGCAAACAGAACAATGGCTGTGATCAACATATCCATCCTCCTTCTTTTAGTGGTTCACTGCATGAACGATTATTGGAATTGAGAGATTGCGCCAGGTTCTCTGACAAGCTGAAGTCCGCTGCCCTTTG
>JBOHQZ010001598.1:0-1244 GCA_050732275.1 bacterium | reverse complement strand
GCCGCTGCTTCTCCGGAAAGATTCAACTCCCGCCAGAGACCGTTTGGCGCCAAAGCTAGCTCGCCGAAAAATTTTTTGCTGACGCCGTTGGGATTTGCGGTCAACCAATTGATTCCGGCGATTGCGGCTTTGACCCAGCCGAAGCCGCAAGTCTTTTCGCCGCCCAGCGGAATATCGCCGCGCTGAAAATCCTGCAGCAGATGCCCGAGCAGCGAAAAAGTTTCCAAATCTCTGTCATCGAGATCCTGCATGTCGAGGCGGAGATTGAACCTCAGCTTGTCGCCGAAAGCGTACAGATAATCGGCCTTCGCCTCTTCAATCGGCTGCGCGGTTTTCGGATCCATCCGCACGCCGTCCATCGCGCATCGTGCTTGCTCGAACGTTTGCGGATCGGCGAGATAGGCGTCGGAGAAAAACACCAGGCCTCTTTCTCCTTGCGTACCGAAAAGACGATCCAGCTTTGCATTCGTTTGTTGAGATTCGCCCCACAAGGTTTTCAATACTTGCGCGGCGCGCTTGCGGAACGCGCCTTTGATCGTGCTGCCCGGAATATAAATTTCCCAGCGGCTGGCTTCCTTTGACGACGGCGCCCAATTGAGCATGCGCATGAACATTTTATCATACGGCTTGCCATACTTGCGCGCGATTTCGCGGTTGTTCGCGCCGCCGGCGCGAAAGTCGGTGTTATAAGGCTGCGACAATTCCTGGCGAACGCGATCGCGGCCGGCCTTCAGCAGCGCGATTTGATTGCGGTCGTTGCTGATGCTCTTGTTGAGATTTTTCGGTTGGAGCATGTGATGAAAATCGACGCGGCTGTGCGAGTCGAGAAATTCTTTCCACGTCGCAACGCGAATGCCTTCCGGAGGCGTCGTCGAATTTTTCCACTGCGGCTCTTTGATCTGCCCATTGAGCAACATTTCTTTGATCCGCAGATGCTCTTCACGGCTGGCAATTTCGGCGTCGATCCACGGATCGCTTCTCAACATTTTGATCTGGCGATCGATCTGCTGATAGAGCACGGGCAATATTCTCTCGCACGCCGGCGAAAGAATCTGCATGAGCGCTGCTTCGTTTTGAATTTGCGCCGCAAGGCGGTCGCCGAGTTGCGGATTGAAACCAAGGCCACTGGCAAGCTCGCGCCAGGCTTCGTGATCGAATTGTTGCGTCGTCTGCTTCACTTGCGCCAAAACTTCGAGAATCCGATTCGCCATGTTGGATTTTTTGCCGAGCACGTCATCGAGCGC
>JBOHQZ010001597.1:0-1244 GCA_050732275.1 bacterium | reverse complement strand
CCGGTAAATGTAGCCGCGAGCTTTTCCGCCGGCACGCCGCCAAACGATGTCGTGGTTGCTGCTAACAACGAGCCGGTTGCCGTTCCGGTGAATGGTGCTGCTAAAAATTCCAACGGCGAACCGCAACCTCATCAGCCTGCCGCCGCGCCGGCAACGTTGAATGAACTGTACCAAGCTTTTCCAGCAGCCCAAAAATTGGTCGAAGCGCTGGATGGCGAGTTGATATGATCCTTGAAAAGTGAGCATAGAGAAAATTCGATGAACATAATACGGAGGATGACAACATGAGCCGTGTCGGCCTGTCCGATATGTTGAAGCAAGCCCAAAAACTGCAAGAACAATTTCAACAGGCGCAGGAGGGCCTGATCAATTTGCGCGCCGAGGGTTCTGCCGGCGGAGGCATGGTGACAGCAATGGCCAACGGCAAACAGGAAATTCTGCACCTGCGCATTGACAGGCAGGCGGTCGACCCGAACGATCTCGAAATGTTGGAGGATTTGATCGTCGCCGCAGTCAATCAAGCTTTATCGAAAGCGCAGGAGCTGGCAAGCGCGGAAATGAGTAAGGCCGCCGGCAGCGTGTTGTCCGGTCTGCCTGGTAATTTGAAAATTCCTGGAACCGAATCGTAGCTCAGCCGGCTCGACTGGAAGGGGCTGACCTGATTGGCAAGCGGTAATGATTTATTCATCGAACGCCGTTGAAGCCGCCATCGCGGCGTTGAGCAAATTGCCGGGAATCGGCCGCAAAACGGCGCAACGGCTGGTGTTTTTTCTGCTCAAAGTTCCGCGCCCGGAAGTGGAAACTTTGGCGGCAGCGTTGGTGGCCTTAAAAGAAAAAGTTCGCCATTGCTCGCGCTGTTTCAATATTACTGAGGCCGATCCGTGTCCGATTTGCACCAATACACAGCGCGATAGCCGCACGATCTGCGTGGTCGAAGAAGCCAACGACGTTTTGGCGCTCGAGAAGACCGGCGAGTATCGTGGCTTGTATCACGTGCTCGGCGGCGCGCTTTCGCCACTGGATGGCATCGGGCCGGAGAATTTGAAAGTGCGGGAATTGATGCTGCGGCTGCAAAGCGGCGTTGCAGAAGTCATTCTCGCCACCAACCCCACGGCCGAGGGCGAGGCCACGGCGATTTATCTGGCCAATTTGATTCGCCCGCTCGGCCCGCGCCTCAGCCGCATTGCGCGCGGCATCCCGGTCGGCGGCGATTTGGAATATGCCGACGAGATCACGCTCACACG
>JBOHQZ010001596.1:0-1245 GCA_050732275.1 bacterium | reverse complement strand
GATCAACGCTTTCTCTTTGGGATTGGCGCCGATCGCCAAGTTGAATCTCAATTTCAGCCTGGGGCTGGAAAGAGCTGAAAGCAAAGAATCGAAGCGCATCGACAAAACGAAACGCTTTGGCGCCGGCTTTAATTTGCAACTGCCGATGAATGCGGTTTTGAACGGCGATTTTTCTGCGACCGGCGCGGAAGATAAAGCCAAAACGAACGAGAGCAGCAACAACAATCTCAGCTTGCAGGGTTCGATTCCATTCAAAATATCAAGCGCATTGTTGAGCGGCCAATTTTTCGTGCGTTACAATCGCTATGAATCAGAAGCGCTGGACAAGACCTTTGGCTTGAAAAACAAAAACAATCAGTGGGCCGCCAACACGGGATTTAATTTTAGCATTTTTTAGCGGAGACGCGATGAAAAAGCAAATTCTTCTTATTGTAGCTGCGGCTCTTTTCTGCGGCAGCGTGGTGAGCGCGCAAATCAAAGTGAATCCCAATGGCGTGAACGTGAATGCCACCGGCTCGACCACCGTCTTTCTGACCTTTGGGCGATTGGTCAATCAAGTGCCGGCAGAAGCTTATTGGTGCGGCGAGCTGGTCAGCGCGGCGCCGGCTATCGGTCTCAAAGGCGATCCGAATACTATTTTCGGCAGCCTGCCCACTCGTTATGATCTTTCCACGATCAATTCGAGCGGCGCCTTCACCGACATCATGTCCATTCCGCCGTCGGTGGCCAGGCGCGCTTATCAAGCCGCAGAACAGGGTGCGCTCTCGTCGTTTTTTTATGTTCGCCGTTTTGTCAGCACGGCTGGCGGTCCGGATGAATATGTGGCGGTGACCTGCCGCATGGCCGGCGGTGGCGCGCGCGTTCCTTTTGCGCTGCAAAGCGTCGTCATCGCCGCGGAAACGGAGGCGCCGGTGCTGTTGGTGAAAAAAGATGAAGCGCCGTCAAAAATTGCAGCGGAAATTCATTACAATGGCACCGGCCAATTAGAAGGCCGCTGGGAAGTCGTTCTGCCCGGCGAGGAGCCGCCCGCCGCTCGCGATCTCTTGACCGAAGCGACGCTGCCGGTCGAAGAGCGCGGGCTGCAACGGCGATATACCGAGCTGTCGAGATTCAATGTCTTTTTGCCGCCCACCGGGCACTTTATTTTGCCGGGGCCGGATGTCTCAAAAATGCCGGCCGCCATGAACGGCCTTTACATGATTTTGCTCCGGATCGAAGCTACCGACGATAAAGAAGGCGATTCAA
>JBOHQZ010001595.1:0-1245 GCA_050732275.1 bacterium | reverse complement strand
AATCGTTCCACCGCAGGCAAGCGTGAACATCCTGGTGATCTCGTGCGTCAACGGCAACTCGGAGTGCCGTGTACGCGACGTCCATCGGCAATGCTCAAGATCGTGCAAATAACGCTCGGTATGAACGCGCAACAGTTGTTCGCGTGTTGCCGGTCCCGGCTCGACAAACGCCGCGTCGGGAATTTTGTGCACTTGGCGCAACGCTTCGGCCACGAGACGATATTTTTCAATCGGAAAAACGTGGATGCCGATGTCGGCAAAATATGTGGGCGAGTAAACAAAGTGCATGAAGTCCGGGTCTATCAGATGAGTTGGGTCGCGAAGCGAAGAGCATTTTCATACGCTTGGTCGCGATCGGTGAGCTCGAGTGCTTGCGCCATCAATTCCGCCAGCACGAGAATGGAAAAACTCACCGAAGATTCCGAGACGACTTGCCCGCCTTTTGTCACACGTATCGTCGCCTGCTGTTGACGCGGATCGCGCCGCAGCTCGAAAGCCATCGTATTGCCGTTTTGGCGAAACTGCATTTGCACGGCCATAATCCCGGCCGGCGTTGACGCTTCATCAAATTCGGCGGTTGGCTTGTGAAGAGCAATCGTGCCGATCACTTCGCGCTTGCCGCATTGCCAGCTTGTCTGAAAAACATTTTCACCCAGCGGCGTCAGTGGCTCGTTGAGCTTCAAACTCAAACGGCCGGCCAGCCAACCGAGCATGAGAAAAGGCTGCGCAAAATGCGCGTCGCCTTCAGCCGCTGCAATCACTTCAAAGCTTATTTTTTCAACATGACTGAGCATTGGTGCGGCTTCGGATGAATCCAGAAACTGCCGCATGAGCTCGTGGCACCAGGCCAGGCGCAGCCAATTGAGGTCGCAGCCAAGGCCGCTTTTCCAGGTCAAGCTCAGCGCGCGCGCCCGCGAAAGCTCGTTGCCAACGTCGAGGCTGAATGCCGAATCAAAAATCAGGCGCTGGCTCGCCGCGAGCAATTGTTCAAAGAGCGGGTCTTCTTCGGGGAGATCGCCCAGCCACCAGAGGGCCATCGGGATGTCGGCAATGCGCTGCCGGAGCGTAATTTCCGCCAAATTTTTAGCGGCGTTGCCTTTTGCCGCAATGATAATTTGTTCGCCGCGGCTTCCGCTGGAAATTGGGGGCGACGAAATATACGCTGCCAACTCCTCGTTCTCCGCCTCCCGCTCTACAATCAAGGCAATCACCCGCGCAGGATGGCGGCGCGCAATATCGGGAAGC
>JBOHQZ010001594.1:0-1248 GCA_050732275.1 bacterium | reverse complement strand
TGTCCTGCCGCAAGCAGCGGAAGTGAAGATGGCGATCCTCGATCTCGACGGCCGCGAAGTGCAGGAGTTGATAACCGCTTCATTTGCCGCCGGCGAACATGTCGTGGCCTGGGATAGAAAAAGTCGCGCCGGAAGCAAGCTAAGCTCCGGCATTTATTTTGTGCGATTGCGCTATCGCGCCGCTCAAACAAACGCCTGGTCGCAGGCGGTGCAGCGGATTATCATGCTAAATTAGCATATCGGAAATGAGACCGCTACGTCAAACCTCGCAATGCTTCACAATCGCTGTCTCGTCCACATAGTATTTGCACACCAGATGGCCGTCAACGTAGATTAGCGGGATGCGTGTGCCGTATTCGGCCAGCAACGCCGGATCCTCGGCGATATTGACTTCACGCAGTTGGAAGCCATAGCGCCGCTGCATTTTCACCAGCGCGGCTTTGGCTTCTTCGCACAAGTGGCAATCCGGCTTGCTGTAAATTTCCACTATAACGCCGGCAGCGTTTGTTTTCGACGGCAGTAATGAGCCGCGCTTCGGCCAAAAATTCACGGGGTCACCAAAATCTTTTCAAATGATCGATTTCATTTTCGGCGATGCTGCCAACAAAATTTCGATCCCGCTTCTGCCTCGCGCTTGCAGCGATTACCACTTTTAGTTTGGCCAAGGCATTGCATCGGAATCTTTTTGCCGTTCGAGTTGAGCGGCAAAATTTTTTCCGGGGCAATAGCAGAGTCCGTGCAAAGCCGGCATGGCTCGTGCTCGAGGCGGGCTTGCGACAACGACAACGCCGTTTTGTTGTCGGAAAGCAAGCGACAGCCGGCGCGATGATATTTTTTGCCGGATGGGGTCACGTAAACGGTGTCGTCGCCGGCGGTCGCGGTATGGCCGATCTCAGCAGATAAAAACCCGGCGAATTTCCAATTGCCGCGTTTGGCCGTCCTCGCTTTATGCTCGGCAACGAGAAAAGTTGCTTGATATTTGAAGCCGGCCGTATCATCCCAAACTCGCGCCAATCCCTGCCGTAACAATTCGGCATTGATCAACAAGCTGTCACGCCATAAATACCCGAAACCCGCCGGCCAATGATCGTCAGATTCGAGCCAGAGTGATTTGTCGATGATGAGTGAATCCGGAAACGAATTGGATTGAGTGAGATTGGACGAAGAATAGGGAAAGGCTTGTACGCCGATCAAGTGGATGATCTCACCGGAGCTAAGCTCAACCCGGCAGCTATCCAACACACGCGC
>JBOHQZ010001593.1:0-1250 GCA_050732275.1 bacterium | reverse complement strand
GGCCCATATTCACCAAATAGGCCGGCACGACCGGCACCTCCGGCGTCCGTTCGAGCAAGCGCGCGATACCGGAGCGAAACGGCCCCATCTCCTCGCTCGAGCCGCGCGTGCCTTCCGGAAAAACAATTAGCGATTCTCCGGCGCGAAGCCGGGCTTCCATGCGGTCGAGCGGATGATTTCCCGGAGAAAAGTCTTTGCGCGCAATCGGCAAAATATTGAAGCAGATTTTGGTGAAGAGAGCAATGAGCTGGTTCCGCTCGAAATAATCCGCGGCTGCCACCGGATGAATGTGGCGCAACCTCGTGACGGGAAACAAGCTCAGCAATGAAATGGTATCAAGATGGCTCGTGTGGTTGGCGATCAAAACAAACGGATCCGCTTTCGGCAAATTTTCTTTGCCCCGCACGCGCAGCCCGATGAAGAGCGCCATAAAAGGCTTGACGAACAGCGCAAAAAACAGTATTTGTAAAAGGTCACGGCCCGTCATTGTTAGCTATGCTGATAAAGCCGTCGACGAGTTAATAGTAAAAGTAACGAACGTAATGGAAGAAAATCGGCGCGGCGTAACACAGCGAATCGACGCGGTCCAACATGCCGCCGTGCCCGGGAATGATGCTGCCGAAATCTTTCACGCCGAAGTCGCGCTTGACCGCGCTCATCACCGCGCCGCCGAAGAAGCCGGCGACCGTGATCAGCAATGAGACGACGGCCGTCTCATGCCACGAAAACGGCGTGAGGAAGCGCACGAGCAGGCTCAAAACGATGGCGCTGGCGATGCCGCCGAGAAAACCTTCCCACGTTTTATTGGGGCTGACCGCCGGAATAATTTTGTGCCGGCCCAAAGTTTTTCCCCAAATGTATTGCAGCACGTCGCTGATTTCAACCACGAACACGAGAAACAAGAGCAGCATGCGGCCGTTGGCGCCGAAGCGCTCGGGTAGCGTCAACAGAAATCCAAGATGGCTGAGGCCGAACACAAACGCCATGAGCCCCCACTGAATCTGCGAGGCCGAAGCCACAAACCCGCTCGTCTCCTTCGCCAGCACCAATTGCATGGGCAGAATCAAAAACATGTAAACCGGAATGAAGATAATGAACATGCCGTACCAGTCCATGGCAATCCAATAATATTGCACCGGTATGGCGAGAAAGGTCAACGCCAATCCGCGGTGATCCGCCGGCCGAGTTTTGAGCAGGGTGATGTATTCTTTTAGCGCCCAGAAGCTGAGAAACGCAAAGAAGATGAGCGC
>JBOHQZ010001592.1:0-1251 GCA_050732275.1 bacterium | reverse complement strand
GATCGTGACGCTGGCGATCTCGCTCGCATTGGGGCTGGCGATCTGGGGAGGGATGGCGTTATTGAAGGCGGACGGCGCTTCCGTCAAGCTTTCCGTCATCGGGCAGGATATTCTTCCATTCAAGATTCCGGCCAATAGCCGGATTGAATTGCAAGCCGCCGAGTTGAAGGACGAAGAGCGGCTGCGGAAGCTTGTGGGTCGCGGCGAAATCGACGGCTTGCTCATCATCAAAAGCGTGGACGAAGTGGAATTGCTGGTCTACAAGGAACCTTTTTGGAAAAATGAAATCGAGCAGCGTTTGACCGAAGCCAGGACACAGTTGAAGATTCAAGAGCTTCAACTACCTCAATCGCAGCTTACCGACGCCCTGCGGCCGACAAGGCTTGCGGTCGCGTTTCACACCGGAGGGCATAGGCCGGCGAGCCTCGCAGAAAAAATCACCGCAGGATTGGTCATCGGCGTCATGCTTTTTGGAATCTTTACCGGTGCGGCATATCAGTTCGTCACGATCACCGGAGAGAAACAGCTTCGGGTAACAGAAATGGTCATCTCCGCAGTCACTCCCCAACAATGGATTGATGGAAAGATTCTCGGCGTCTCGGCTTACGCGCTTGCTTTCACATTCACGACCGTAACGAGCATTCTGCTCTTCGTGCTCGTCTCTCAGGCCTTCGGCTCGGGATGGACAATTCCGGTCGAAGTAACAAACCCCTCCATCATTCTTTCCCTGATCCTGCTGGGACTCGGAGGTTTTTTGCTCTGGAATACGGTTTTTGCGACCGTTTCAGCAACCGTAAATGATCCGAACACTTCGGCAAGAGGTTCGTTATTGTTGGCTCCTTTCGTTCCGGTCCTATTTGCCATCTTTGCCTTTAAAAATCCGGACTCGATTGGCTTGCAGATTCTTTCTTTCATTCCCTTCACCTCACCGGCGGTGCTCCCGGCGCGTCTCGTTCTAACAGAAGTGGCATGGTGGGAAGTTGCAGTGGCGCTGCTCTTGTTGGCATTGAGCACCTGGTTCTTCCGTTCCGCGAGCGGCAAGATCTTCCGGCTCGGCATGCTAATGCACGGCAAAGAGCCGGCGTTCAAGGAAATTATCCGCTGGGCGCGCGAAGCGTGAAGTCAATCGCCTCTAAATTCAAATCGTACTTTTGCAGTCAACATTTTAATCCGCGAGTCAACGCCAATAAACACTAATCTTTTTCATTCGCGTCAATTCGCGCTCATTCGCGGTTTAATTTACATGAGATG
>JBOHQZ010001591.1:0-1252 GCA_050732275.1 bacterium | reverse complement strand
TTGAATCGTCCGAAAAACCCACCAACGATCAAACGGGCAAGATGAGTTTGGATTTACACCGTCGCGCCGACGGCCGGTTGGTGTTGCGGCGGGAAAATGGCGAGAGTGAGACGCCCGTGCAAGTGGCATGCTGTTTTCCGTGGACGCATCCTCGTCAATTCATCAGCCTGCGCGATGACAAAGGCAAGGAGCAAATGCTCATTGATGATTTGCAACTGGTCGAGACGCCGGCGCGCGAGCTGATCGAAGACGAGCTGGCCGAGCGCAACTTTTTGCCGCGTCTCACCGGCATTCAGGCGATTACGGACGAGATCGAACTGTTCCATTGGCAAGTTACGACCGCTGCCGGACCGCGCAGTTTTTTAACGCGCCGCAGCGACCATCCCCGCAAGCTCGCCAACGGTGACGTGCTCATCAAAGATGTGAGCAACGATCTCTATCTCATCCCGAATCCGAAGGGGTTGGATCCGAAAAGCTTGAAGCTATTGTGGGCGTATTTAGATTAGCCACGCCTTAAATAATTGTCAATTGACAATTGTTGATTATCAATTGACAATTCAAAATCTTTGCGATTGTGTTAGTTTTTCGGAACAATGCTATAACAAAAAGGCTCCGGCAAAAGCACGGAGCCTTTTTTATCCTCTAACACCAAAGTCGTTATTCCATCAAATTCAAGATTGCGGCTTGCACGTGGGGGAAATGGTCGTCGTGACGGGCCGTGGTGCCGACTTCTATGCCGACGCCGTCGTACGCCACGTGCAAGTTTTGTCCGACACGTTTGACCTGCCGGCGCGCGCCGTCGACGCCGTTCAAATAGCGGAAGGTATCCACCCACTCGCATTCCGCCAGCCGGTTTTTGAATTTTTCAAAATTGGGGCTGCGGTTGGGGACTTTTTCCCAGTTGCGGGTTTGGTCTTTTTCCTTCGCCGGTCGCGGAGAAGGCTCGAGCGCCGGCGGCGATTTGAAACGCTCGTACACCGCCAAACCCAAGCCGGAGAAAGTGAATTTGCCGTTATGCATTTCCAGCATGGGCACCAGCACATTGCGGTCCGGCCCGTTCAAGAGGTTCATCACTTCTTGTTGCTGCAATTCGGATTCGGCGTCCAATTTGGTCAGCAGCGGCTCGACACGGCCGAGCAGCTCGCGGTCGCAGGTAAATGGCACGGGCGGCACGGTGAGCACCGTGGCGGAAGCTTCAAAAGTATATTGCACCGGCACACCGAAGATCAGGCCGAGCAGCGTGGTGTATGGA
>JBOHQZ010001590.1:0-1258 GCA_050732275.1 bacterium | reverse complement strand
AAATTCGCAGTTTCCTGCCAAATCGCCGCCGGCGTGGCGCCGTCTTTGAGCGTGTTATCAGGCAGATTCAGCCACGCCAGTTTTCGTTTGTAAGCCGCGACCTGATCACGCAAGGCGGCCACGCGCAGCGGGTCGCGCTCCTGATAGTGCTGCACGCATTCGGCGATCTTTTGGCTGATGATAAATTCCTCGACGCTGGCCTGCGGCGAGTCACGCAGGGCTGAATCAGGCGCCTTCAGCTCATCGCGATAAAGCGTTTCAACATCGCGAATAAATTCGTCAAGCTCTTCGGCGCGGATGTTGACGGTCAAGTCTTCGAGACGCGATTGAATTTCATCGGTGAGGCCGAACACGCCGCCGGCCGGGTCCTGATGATAGCGGGTGAAATATTTCACCAGGGGGATCGGCTCGCCGAAGTTGATCAGCACGCGGCTGCGGAAACGCGAGCGGGAGAAGAAATGTAACCCCACCGGAATGAGCTTGACGCCGGCTTCGTAGCCGTTGCGCGCCTCGGTTTCGAGCACGATGCGGGCGGCGCCGGTTTTCACTTTTTTCACCTTGCGCAGCATGTCGCTCGTGCCCTCCGGAAAAATGCCGATGGTCTCGCCCGCCTCGAGCGTTTCATAACACGCCTGGAACGCGTTGATATTTTGCTCCATCTTGTCGGGATCATCCTGGCGGCGATATATCGGAATGACGCCGCAGCTCCGGAGAAACCGGTTGATCAAACCGGGGCGAAACAAACGCGCGTGAGCGATATAGTTGAGCTTGCGCTGCACCACGGCGCCGAGCACGAGCGCATCCATGATCGAATTGGGATGATTGGCCACGAAGAGCGCCGGCCCTCGCTCCGGAATGCGCTCGCCGTGCTGAACGTCGAGGCGCTGAAAAAAAATGCCCAACCCGATTTTGATGACACGGCGGGTCAGGCGATAAAGTGCCGGCGATTTCTTTTTGACGGCCTCAATAGAAAACGGGTCGATAGCGATATCGGCGTCAACTCTCAGCGGAAGAATTTCCGGCTGGTGGGTTGATTTTCCGGGACGTGTCTTTTGAGAAAGAAGCAACATGGCCTTAAAAGCAAAAAAGCTCCAACGGATGAATTAAGACCAACTGATAAAAATATCCGCTGGTCTTAATTCATCTGTTGGGGCACATCTTTTCGGCTACGTTCATTGGGGCTTGTCCGTATTGGGATTTATTGCCCCTTGTCTATAGCTATGGCTTGCCGTTCAAAATCTGCCGAACTGCCTCATGC
>JBOHQZ010001589.1:0-1258 GCA_050732275.1 bacterium | reverse complement strand
TTGATGCGAAGGCAAATTTTTTCGTCCGCATTTCCTGTGAAAGCGTGTATTTAAAAAGTGTTTCAAGGATAGGTATGTCTTCGTTGCTCGCGGCAAAGAAGGCATCGCTGATTCTGCTCCCTGTGGCACTGAATTGCTGCAAGCCCACCTCTCGTTTTTGGCTTTGATCTTGGCTCATGCTACGCCGGTTATTTCCGGCAAGCTTTTGCAAAAAAAAAGCTTGATATTTTCGCAAAAATCATTACACTCATAAGTGCATTCACTTGACAAGCCATCCTGTTCCCGGGATGTACCTCACTTTAAAAATAGCTAAGGAGAGCACAGATGAAACGCCTTATGGGTGTGTTTTTCGTTTTGATTTTGTTGCCGTCTCTGGTTTCGGCACAATCTTTGAAAATCGAAGCGTTGCGACCGCAGTTTAAATTTGCCGATGCAGAACCGACATTCTGGACGTCGGCGTGGTTTGTCACCGTGGCAGTGCCGATTCATAAGCGCCTGCACTTCGTCGGCCAGCTTCCGTTCGCTTTTGGGAAATTGAAAGACGCGACGGTGCCTACGAAAGGAGAGGCCCTCGGCAATCCGGGGCTTGGCTTGCGCTTCGACCACGAGCGCCTGACCATTGACCTCGGCGCGCGCATTCCGCTGGTACAAGACGGCGTTATCACGGACAAAGGCTTTGGCAGCTTTATCGGCGCGCTCGCGGACATCGACCGGCAGGAGGCTTTCGTGCCGGACATTCTGCCGATTTATGGCATGATTCGAACCAAGATCAATGCCAGCAAGATCAGCATTTATCCTTATGGCGGCGCGACGTTGACGGTGAAGCTGCAAAACGAGCGCAACGATTTCTTCGCGCGCATTTTCCGGCTGCGCGAAGACGACGGCGAGCTGTACGTGCTCTACGGCGCTGACGGCTGGCTGGAGCTGAAACCGGTTTATTTGGGCGCGACTTTTAGCGGGCGTACTTGGGTAAGCTCCGGGGGCACGTTCAGCGCCAGCTCCATTCATCAGATCAGCGTGCGCGCCAAGCTGGTGTTTGAAAAAGTCACGCCCGGCTTGTTGTTCCGCTTTCCGCTTGACGACATTCTTCTCGACAATGTGTTCGGCTTGAATTTTGAAATTAATCTCTAAGCCATCCGCTCTTCCAGGCAAATAGGACGTGTGGCATCAACTTTGGATAGGCATCAAGAGGAGACCGCTATGAGAGCTTTTATACTGTTCCGGCTTAAGCGCGCCATGGCGTATTGCTGCACTGTGG
>JBOHQZ010001588.1:0-1259 GCA_050732275.1 bacterium | reverse complement strand
GTCAATTTGCTCGAAGAGCGTTTGGAAGAAGTGACGGTTTTTTCCAACTCGCGCGTCGATCTCGACTGCCCGGCTTGGCGCATCGCCACGATCGAATTGGAAATGAGCAAGTCGATGCTGGGGACGTAACCCAGACGGCCCGTCTGGGTTGGTTGCAACAAATTTAGAGACTATCAAAATGCGTACGAGCATGAAATCTTCAAGGAAAAAGGGAGGAAAGTAACAGAGCAATCATGTCTCGCTTGCTCAAATTCAAGAGACGATGGATAAAAGATGAAAAAAGCTTTGCTCAAAATGCCCAAATAAACGATCAAATTTTGGTCACATTAGAAAACGCCGGAAACGGCAGATTGTTAATTCCATAATCGGAACCAAGCGTCAAGGAATAACAAAACCCATGCTCCAACGCCTCCGACAACTCGCGCGCGAACATCTTCCGGAAATCACCGCCGCGCGACGGCATCTGCACCAGCATCCGGAATTGAGCTGGCAAGAAAAAGAGACCGCAGCGTTCATCCGGAAATCTCTTTCGCCGTTGCATCTCGAATTGCGCACGACAGATAATTTTTATGCAACGGTCGCAATCATTCGCGGCGGCAAGCCCGGTCCGACGGTCGGCTTGCGCGCGGATATTGACGCGCTGCCGATTACTGAAAAAAGCGAGCTGCTGTATCGTTCGAGAAATATTGGCTGCATGCACGCGTGTGGTCACGACGGCCACACCGCGGTTTTGCTCGGCGCAGCGAAAATTCTGGCGGAACTGCGCCAAGAGCTGCGCGGTAACATTATTTGTGTCTTTCAACCGGCGGAAGAGAACAACGGCGGTGGCAGAACGCTGTTGGCCTCGAACCTTTTGGACGGCTTCGATATTGGCGCTTTTTTTGCGCTGCACGCCTGGCCGTATTTGCCGGCAGGAACCGTTGGCCTTCGCCACGGCGCGATGATGTCCGCTATTGACGATTTTGAAGTCGCCATTTACGGCAAGGCGGGACACGCCGCGCACCCTTTGGGAGCGATCGACCCGGTGTTGATCTCGGCGCACGTGATCACGGCCGTGCAGAGCTTGGTGACGCGCGAGCGCCACGGCGCTGATCCGGCAGTCATCAGTGTGACGATGATTCACGGCGGCACGGCGGACAACGTCATTCCGTCGGAAGTTCGGCTCGCCGGCACGATTCGCACGCTCAATGCTGAAACGCGCGAACGTATGAGCCGGCGGTTCACTGAGATGGTGGAATGCGTGGCGGACCCGCCAGGCC
>JBOHQZ010001587.1:0-1260 GCA_050732275.1 bacterium | reverse complement strand
ACCAACAAGTGCTGGCGAATCATCTCACCCTCGGCAAATATCGTTTCAGCCAATCCTACAACGGCGAGGAAGCGCTGCGGGCGATGGATAAAACCAAATTCGATTTGGTGTTGCTTGATGTGATGATGCCGCGCATGTCCGGCTATGAAGTGTGCCAGCGCCTGCGGCAAAAGTATCTGCCGGCGGAGTTGCCGGTGATCATGGTCACGGCCAAAGATCAAGTGCAGGATTTGATCGAAGGCTTAAGCTCCGGCGCCAACGATTATCTTGCCAAGCCGTTTTCCAAAGACGAGCTGCTGGCGCGCATCAAGACGCATTTGAATTTGCTCAAGATCAACACCGCCTTTAGCCGCTTCGTGCCGCGCGAGTTTCTGCGCTATCTTGAAAAGGAAAGCGCTGTTGATGTGAAACTCGGCGATCACACCCAAATGGAGGTGACGATCTTCGTTTCGGACATTCGCGGCTTCACCACGATTTCCGAGAAGATGACGCCGGCGGAGAATTTTGCTTTCATCAACGAATACTTCAGCATCGCCAGCCCGACGGTGCGGGAGTATCACGGCTTCGTCGACCGCTACACCGGCGATGCGATCATGGCCCTGTTCCCGCGCCAAGCCGAAGACGCGGTGAACAATTCGATTGCGACGCTGAAGCAATTACAAAAGTTTAATGCGGAACGCGTAAAGCGTAATGAGCCGGCGATCAACATCGGCGTCGGCTTGCACACCGGCAATCTCATGCTCGGTATCGTCGGCGAGCAAGAGCGCATGCAGGGCGATATTTTCTCGGACGCCGTCAACTTGACGAACCGCATCGAAGGGTTGTGCAAATTTTACGGCGCCTCCATCGTGGTGAGTGAAATCACGCTCGACAAGCTCACGAATCGCAGCGAATATCACACGCGTTTTCTCGGCAAGGTGCAAGTGAAGGGCAAGGATGTGCCGATTTCGCTGTATGAAGTTTATGACGGCGATGCGGAGGCGATCATCGAGTTGAAGCTGAAAACGAAAGCGGATTTTGAGCAGGGACTGCATTATTATTTTGCAAAAGATTTTGCTGAAGCTTCGGTTTGTTTCAAAAACGTTCTCAAAATGAATACAGCCGATAAAACGGCACGGCTCTATCTCGAACGCTCGGCGCAATTCATGGTGCAGGGCGTGCCGGAGGATTGGGAAGGGGTCGAGGCGATGGAGAGCAAGTGAAAAATGGCTTCAGGTGTGTCATTGCGGAGCAAAAACAATCTTTAAAGCATTCTGACTG
>JBOHQZ010001586.1:0-1263 GCA_050732275.1 bacterium | reverse complement strand
TAAGACTGGGTCAGATCGCGGGACAGGGATTGAGCACGATGCCGGGAAGCGACAGCCGGCGCATGCTGGCGTTGGCAGATTTGGATGCGGACAACGACGTTGCCCACGACGCCGGCAATTGGACGCCAGAGATCGTCGTGACAGTGGATCAGGATTTCAGCATCGACGGCGGCATCAACGTCGACACACGGTTCTATCTGCGCGCGTTCAAATATTCGCCCGGCCAATTCAATCTCCAACTTCGCGCGGAATTAACTGACGAAATCAGCGAAACCAGCGGCGCACGTCCAATGGTTTTGGCGGTCGGCGATTTCAGCGGAGACGGGATTCGCGCGGGTGTGCCGAAACGCTACACGCAAACCGACATCGTCGAACCGATTGTGATTTTGAACGCGCCGCCGACGCATTTCGATATTTTCGATAACAAAGCTTACGACGTTGCCAAGTGCTACGGCGGCGGTTGCCAGTTCATTTCGACCTATCGAACGGAAACCGAGCGCACCATCGAAGTCACCACGGAATTTAACGAAGATTGGGCGGTTGGCGCCAATGTCAGCGGCGGCTTCACGATCCCAATTTTAAAAGTCGGCGTCGAAGTCAAATTGGAAACGAAATACGGTCAGGGCTTTTCCAAAGTCAACAGGAATCGGCAAACTTTTTTGGTCAGCCAATCGATCAACGCCATTGCGGACGATTGGATTTATGCCATGATCGTGGATTACGATATTTGGGAATATCCTTTGTTTTTGGGCGGCGCTCTCGAAGGCTATATCGCCGTGGTCGTGCCCAAAACCAAAACACGCGCCTGGTTTGACAGCAAAAGCTTCAGCGCCAATTCGTATCTGCCCTTTCACGAAGTCGGGAATATTTTGTCTTATCAGGAAATCGCCGCGCCGGCGGAAAACACTTTCCTCGACGAGGCGGTGCGCTGGAATACCGGCGACCGTATCACACTGAACAACAATTCAAGCGCAACCTGGGCGCTCACCTCCGAAGGCCAAAACGAAACCACCACGCAGCGCTCGGCAAAATTCAGCATCGGCGGCTCGGTGGACTTCAACATTCCGTTTCGCTTCATTCCGAATTTCGGCGTCAATGGCAACTACGCGAACGAAACGGTTTCAACATACAGCTCCCGCGTGCGCGATCAAAAAGGCCTCGAAGTGCATCTCGATGCGATTGACTTGAGCTTTGGCAACGCGCGCTATGCCGTCACGCCCTATGTTTATTGGGCGAAAAACAGCGCGCTGGTTTTGGATTACG
>JBOHQZ010001585.1:0-1273 GCA_050732275.1 bacterium | reverse complement strand
GAATTTCTTCAGCAGAAAATCAGCGATGAACGGAATATCTTCCCGCCGCTCGCGCAACGGCGGCACATAAAGGACGGTGCCTTTTTTCAAGCGATAATACAGGTCGGCGCGGAACTCATGCTTTTGCGCTAAAACTGCCAGGTCCTTGTTGGTGACAAACATCAAACGCACATCGGCCGGCCTTTCTTCACCGGCGCCGAGGCGGCGATATTGCTTGTGATCCAGAAAGCGCAAAAGCATCGTCTGTACGCGCAGGCTCAAATTGCCGATCTCATCCAAAAACAGCGTGCCGCCTTCCGCTTCTTCCACCAGGCCGCGTTGCCGTTGGAACGCGCCGGTAAACGTTCCCTTCTCGTGGCCGAAAAGCTCGGAGATCAATATATCTTCCGGCACCGCCGAGCAATCGAAGGCGACGAATTTTTTTTCTCCTCGTTTGCTTTCGCGATGCAACAAGCGGGCGACCAGTTCCTTGCCGGTGCCGCTGTCGCCGAGAATGAGAACATTGTCATCGTAATCCTTGCTGAACTCGATTTTTTCGAGCACTTTTTGCATCGCCGGGCTGTTGCCGACCAATTCGAGGTAACCCAGTTCACGGTCGCGTGCGTGCTGCAATTCGCGTGAAATGCGCTTGCGTTCTTCATTCTGTTCGATCGTCTGGCGCAAGGGTGCTGCCAATCGGCTCGCCAACTCTTCCAGCAGATCTTTCGTCGCTTCGGTAAAAATCGCTTCGCGATTGCGATTGTCAATGTACAACACACCAAAGGCGCCGCGCTCATCACGCATGGGTGCGCAGACCACGGACAAAACGTTCTGCCCCAAAACGGTTTTCGAATCCCGGAAACGCTCGTCCTTTCTGGCATTGGCGCTCAAAACGATTTCTTTCTTCTCCTTTACCCAAGCCAGAATCTTGCTGCTGATTTTGCTCTCACGACGATCTTCGATGTCTCTGCCGTTTTTTCGCGCTTTTAGAAAATATGGCTCGCCTTTCTCATCATAAAGCTCGATCTGGCCGCGCTCGGCATTTGTGCCTTGAATCACCAGATCGAGAATCTCCGGCAAGCGCTCATAAACGTCTTCGGCTTCCAGCAGCAGCCGATAGATTTGCAGAAGGGTGTGATCAAGATTGGACATGGCCTATCACAACGCGGACGAGCCCACGGCCGTAGGCCGCAACCAAACAGGTTTAATCAGCTCAATCCGCTTTATCCGCATACAAAAAATAGTAAGCGGATTGAGCTGATTAAGCGGATAAATTTTTTGTTTTTACACAGAT
>JBOHQZ010001584.1:0-1275 GCA_050732275.1 bacterium | reverse complement strand
GAGCTGCACGCGGCCCGCGCCGACAACTTTGCGCACGCCGACTTCCTTAGCGCGGCTCGTGGATCGCCCAACGGCGAGAATCATGAAATTGCAGCAGGCGATGAGCAGCACCAAAACGGCGATGCCGGCGAGAATATAAGAGTAAACCGGATTGCTCACCATCTCGATGCTGTTGGCAAAATTCGGATTGAGATGAACGTCCGCGAGCGGTTGCAGTCGCAATTGGAAAGCATCGGCATCTTTGCTCAACTGGCCGTCACTTTGCGCCGCCTGAATGAGCGCGCCGAAGTATTTTTCGACAAAATGAGGAAACTGCTTTTCCAGCGCTATCGCCTCGTGTTTGTCAGCAAGCTGAATGAAAGTCGAAGTCCGATTGCTGTTCCAGCGCTTGAGCGCGGATTCATACGCGGGATATTTGAGGTACGGCAGCACGAAATCAAAACGAATGCTGGAATTGTCGGGCGTATTTTGCGCGACGCCGGTGACGACGAAATCTTCAAATTGATTGCCAAAATTGAGAGCGAGACGCTGGCCCAACGGCGCGGCGTCATTGAAATACTTTTGTGCCATCTTTTCGCTGAGCACAATCGCATTGGGATTTTGCAGCGCCGTAGCCGGATTGCCTTGCAGCAAAGGGAACGTGAACATCTCGAACATGGGAGCATCGGCAAACAACACGTTCTCGCTGAAAGAGGCGTCGCCGTACTTGACGATGACGTTGCCCGAAGTGATAAACCTGACGGCGCGGGCGATCGCGGGAAATTCCGTTTGCAGCGCCGGCGCCAACGGAAGAGGTTGATAGGCGGAAAGCGCGCGCGCGCCGCCGGCGTTCTTTTCATCTTGAATAACGCGAAAGATCGTGCCGGCGTTTTGATGAAACACGTCGTAACTCCACTCGTGCTGCACGAATAAAAAAATCAAAATGCAGCAGGCCAGCCCGACAGCGAGACCGAAGATATTGATGAAAGAATAGGCCTTTTGCCGGAGCAAACTGCGCAAAGCGACTTTCAGATAGTTTTTGAGCATAGTTTTATTCCAGTTATCAGTTATAAGTTGCTATTTCAAAGCGGACTCAAGCAGTCCCGAAGGGACTTGTGAAAATAGCCCATCAATTTATTGGTGGGATAACATAAGCAAAATTACCTCACAAGTCCCGAAAGGGACGGATGAAAACGAAATGCGTGTAATTTTTCAGGCGTTCTTTTCAATCGTCCCTTGCGGGACTTGGAGACGCTGTTATTTCAAATTCCCAGAGATAAAATCTCTGGGCTATTC
>JBOHQZ010001583.1:0-1275 GCA_050732275.1 bacterium | reverse complement strand
GTGAAGCTGCAAGAACTGGATCGGCTGAAGTCGCGGTTCTTTGCCGATATCTCGCACGAATTTCGCACACCGCTAACGCTGATTCTCGGGCCTCTGCTAAGCTTGCGGCAAGCTTCGTCCAAAACGGACATCGAGAAACAGTGCGGTATCATCGAACGCAATGCCCTGCGGCTGTTGCGATTGATCAATCAATTGCTCGATCTTTCCAAACTGGAGGCCGGCAAATTGCGCCTGCAAGCCGCGCCCGGCAATTTGGTTCCTTTTGTGAAGGGAATTCTCTATTCATTCGAATCATTGGCGCAGCAGGAAAACATCACCCCCCGTTTCGCCAGCGCTGCCGATGAAGTGGCGCTCTATTTCGATTCGGAAAAAATGGAGCAGATACTCACGAACGTGCTGTCGAATGCGTTCAAGTTTACGCCGAATGGAGGGAAGATCAGTGTGCAGTTATCAGTAAGCAGTGATCAGTTATCAGTGACCAGTAATCAGTTACGTCACAAGCAACTGATTACTGATCACTGATTACTATAAAGGATACTGGCTCCGGTATTCCCGCGGAGCATCTGCCGCATATCTTCGAGCGCTTTTATCAGATCGATGAGGCGTATTTCAAAGATCAACCGGGCAGCGGAATTGGATTGGCACTCGCAAAAGAGCTGGTGCAATTGCACAAAGGCGAAATTCGCGTCGCGAGCAAGGTTGGCCTCGGCACGGAGTTCACGATTCTTCTGCCGTTGGGCAAAGATCATTTGGCGACGGAGGATATTGTTGAGACAGTTGTCGATGATCAGTTGCCAGTGGTCAGTGATCAGTAATCAGTGATCAGTCGGAGCGCAGCGGAGATCCCGACCCTGGCCTGCGCAGGGCAGGCTTGGCGGGATCTTCGACAACCAGCAATGAGCAAGACCTCATTCTCGTAGTTGAAGACAACGCCGATATGCGCGCTTATATTCGCGATCAACTGACTGCCGGCTATCGCGTGCTCGAGGCGGTGGATGGCCGCGAAGGTTTGGACAAAGCGCTGGAGACGATTCCGGATTTGATCATCAGCGATGTGATGATGCCCAAACTCGATGGCTATCAGCTTTGCGAAAAACTCAAAACGGATGAGCGCACCAGCCACGTTCCGGTGATCTTGCTGACGGCGAAATCTTCGGGGGAGAGTAAAATCGAAGGATTGGAGTTGGGCGCGGATGATTACGTGACCAAGCCGTTCGATTCGCGCGAGCTGCACGTGCGCGTCAAAAATCTCATCACGCTGCGCCGCAAGCTGCG
>JBOHQZ010001582.1:0-1276 GCA_050732275.1 bacterium | reverse complement strand
AGCAATCTTTTGGAAATTATAAGATTGCTTCGGCAAAAAAACGCCTCGCAATGACTCACATTCCAATCCGAAACAAGTATATATAATGAGAAGGAGGTGCCCCATGATAGGCAAGATCAGAATGAGCTGCGCTGATTTTCGCACGGGTATCCTGCTGGGGATGCTCGGCATTTTTTCCTCTCGTGCCGTAGCGCAAAATGTCTTCGATCTCCGCCGCCATGCGCCGGACGTCGTCTTCCGCACGCCGGCGGCGAATAGCGAATTGGGTTACGCGTTTGCCACCGGCGATCTAAACGTCGATGGCAAAACAGATTTGGTGATTGGCGCCCCAGGAATAAATAACGATGGCATACCGCAAAACGGCAGCGTTTATATTTTCTGGGGCGGGCGCCGTTTGCCGCCAATGATCGACTTTGTGGCGTTTCCCGCTGATGTGGAAATCACTGGCCATCCCAGCGGCAGCGGCGCCGGTACCTCGCTCTTTTGCCGTGACGTCAACGGCGACAAAATCGACGATTTGATCATCGGCGCGCCTTTTGCGGACTCAAACATTGCCGGTACCGATGCCGGCCTGGTGGAAATTTTTTTCGGACGCGCCGATTTTCCCGCGCGGGCGGTTTTGCCGTTGCAAGCCGCCAACGTGCGCATTGGCGGCGCGGCGAATAGCGATAAGCTCGGCCGGGTGATCATCGCCGGCGATTTTAACGGCGACGCCATTGCCGATCTGCTGCTCGCCGCGCCCGGCGCTTCGACCGGCAACGGCGTTTCCAGCGGCGCCGTGTATTTAATCTTTGGGCAAACTATATGGGAATCCGTTTTAAATCTTGGCTTCGATGCCATAGACCTTGTCAGCTTTGCCGGTAAAAACAACAACAATGTTACGCCAACCTCTTTGGCCGTGGGCAATTTCAACGGTGATGCGTTCGCGGATATGATCATCGGCGCGCACAAAGCCGATTTCAATCAACGGGTTGATTGCGGTGAAACTTATTTGATCCTCGGCGGCAATGATCTGCCGCGAACACTCGACCTGAAAGATGCCGATCGTCTGTTCGCTGGCGCTCAAAGGCGAGACTTTTCCGGATGGGCGGTGGCGGCAGCAGATTTCAACCGCGACGGCGGCGATGAAATCGTGATCGGCTCTCCGCAAGCCGGCAACGGCACTCTGGCTTTTGCCGGCGCGGCGCATTTCTTCGATTTCAATACGCTGACTGCCGATACCATTGACTTTTCACAACCGAGAGATTTTTTTACGATCACAGGTCCGCATTATAAC
>JBOHQZ010001581.1:0-1277 GCA_050732275.1 bacterium | reverse complement strand
CCCGCCAATATACTGTCCCACCGCAATCCGAAATCGCTTTTCCGCCGTATTTTGAAGGAATCATTTAGAAGTTTGCATTCGACCTAACGACAAACTATTTCTAAGGAAAAAATGCGATTCACCCTGATGTGCCTCGTCATTCTTTTTCTATCTGCGCCCGCCGCCAAAGCGCAGGACACGTTTTTATGGTCAATGGAAAAGGCGAGATGAAAGCGGCAGATTTCAATTAGAGCACTTACGGGCTCGAGAAATTGCTTGCCGATATCTTCGATAATAATGCCGACTGCGTTGGTTATTATATGAAGCGCTGGCACTGGCAGTACAAGCTCGACGAAGTGGACAGTTTGATGGCGGTTGCCGAGAATGCCGGAACAGTCACTTCGCGTGTGATTGCCGAAGGCGGCGCGCTCGAGATGAACGGCAAAGGCACGCTGCTGCTCAATGAGCGGCTCATGCTGGAGAGAAATCCGAGCACAACCAAAGAATTTTTGGAAGCGGAATTCAAAGGCATGTTGGGCGTGCGCAAAATCATCTGGCTGGGTCAAGGCGTTGCCGAAGATCCGCCATTGTACACGCGGCCGTCGTTAGAAAGCTTGGGGCAAGCTTATTTGCGTATGCACGAATGGGAACCGGCGCGCGCGGCTTTTCAAGAAGTGTTGCGCTTGCGACCGAACAGTGGCCACGCCTTGTACGGCCTGGCGCAATCGTATGCAATGGCAGGGAAGAAAGCCGAGGCTGAAAAAGCCTATCGCGCTTTCTTGCAAAGCTGGCGCGAGGCAGATGAAAGCTTGCCGCAAGTGCATGAGGCGAAAGCTTGGTTGAAAGCAAACGTAAATGCTCAATAAACTGCTTTGTCATTCCGGAGGAATCCTTTTTAATTCGAGCACTCGGCTTGGATTCCAAAAAAATTCTTCCAGAATGGCAGCTTTGCTACCGCAAGGTTCACTGAGCTTTTACAAGCAAGTGGGACAAATCTAGCATTTGTCATTTTGAGCGAAGCGAGAAATCTTTCGCGCAACAGATTCCTCGCTGACGCTCGGAATGACAGAAATCGCTCAACTTAGAAAATAATTTTCGAAAAGGGAACCATGATTACCGAAACCGTCACCTCAACACTCGCCCGACAACTCGAATTTGCCGAGCTTCATGCTTGGTGGGATCAATGGGAGGCTTTTCCGGACGCGTTAGTGCGGCAATTCCGTTTTGGCAAGCACACGCTGGGCGAGGTTGTGGTACTCACCTCGCCGGTGATTCCATTTTCGCACTTCAATCGTGTT
>JBOHQZ010001580.1:0-1278 GCA_050732275.1 bacterium | reverse complement strand
ATTCGTGCCATCCGTCAAACTCCAATTTTTAACACGGACTTTATGAACACACGCTGACTGCCACCAAGTATCGACACACACCAGACAAATGACGAGCGAATGAGGATTTCAAACAGTTTCGTCAAAGTGTTAACTTCGATTCGCGCCCACGCTATCCGTGTTCGTCTATTCAGTCTGTGTACTAATTTCACCAATAATCCAACTTTTTTCTCCAGCCTCGTGCAAACGCCGGCGAAATTCATCCGCAGCCACTGGCGCAACCACAAACACCAATCCGACACCCAAATTAAAAACACGGCGCATTTCCGTTGCTTTCACTTGACCAAATTCTTGCAAGAGTTGGAAAAGCGGCGGTGATTCCCATGCTTGCCAATCGATTTTCAATTGTAAACCATTGCGCAACAACCGCGCGGTATTGCCTTCGATGCCGCCGCCGGTGACGTGCGAGATACCATGCACCTCGGGAATTTCTGTCGCCAGCCGAATCGCCCGCTGATAACTGCGATGAGGCCGCAGCAGCGCCTCGCCGAGCGTTTCACCAAGCTCGGCATGATATTCATCCAGCGCCAATTCCCGGTGCGCGGCGACAATCTTGCGCGCAAGCGAGTAGCCGTTGGTGTGCAAGCCATTCGAGGCGAGGCCAACGAGCACGTCGCCACGCTCGATACGGCTGCCGTCGAGAATTTTTTCTTTTTCAACGACGCCGACAATCGTGCCGGCAAGATCAAATTCGCCGGTTTGATAAATGTCGGGCATCTCGGCGGTCTCGCCGCCGATCAGCGCGCAACCGGCATTTTTGCAGACGTTCGCCATGCCTTCGATCAATTCCAAAACCACTCCCGGCTCCAATTTGCCGAAGGCGAGATAATCGAGAAAGAACAGCGGCTGCGCGCCGCCAACCATGATGTCGTTCAGGCAGTGGTGGACGATATCCTCACCGAGGCCGCGATAACGATGAAGCTGGCAGGCGAGCTTGATTTTGGTGCCAATGCCATCGACACTCGCCACCAGCACCGGCTCGTGATAATTCTCCGGAACGAAACGAAAAAATCCGCCGAACAAGCCGATCTCGCGCAGCACGTTTTCATTGAACGTCCGCCTCGCCAACTCGCCGATTCGCTTCTTGACGCCTTCTCCCTTCTCGCGATCGACGCCGGCGGCTTTGTAGTCTAATCGAATCTCTTGTAAATGCAAAGAGCCGGCCTGTGACTTGTCACTTGCAAACTTGCCACTTACAGCTTGCCACTTGCTGGGTTCGCCAAATTCGGTTTTCAACAG
>JBOHQZ010001579.1:0-1279 GCA_050732275.1 bacterium | reverse complement strand
ATGCCCCGAAGGGCGGCGCCAGCCTCAAAACGCCGCTCAATTCGCCGTGGGATATTTTTATTGCTGGTAACACCGGCTATATCGCCATGGCCGGCCCGCATCAAATTTGGACGATTGACTTGAAGACCAACCGCATGGAGACGTTTGCCGGCAGTGGCCACGAAGCGCGTCGCGACGGCGACCGGCATGAAGCGGCTTTCGCGCAGCCGAGCGGCATCACCGGCGAGGTGATCGGTGACCAGGTGACGCGGCTTTTTGTTGCCGATAGCGAAATTTCCAGCGTGCGGCAAATCGATATGCGCAGTGAAAAAGTGGGAACGTTGGTGGGCGGCGATCTCTTTCAATTTGGCGATGTGGACGGCACCGGCGATAACGTGCGCTTACAGCACCCGCTCGGCATCACATTTCACGACGGCAAAATTTATCTCGCTGATACCTACAATCACAAGATTAAAGTGATCGATCCGAACATGCGCACGTGCAAAACGCTGTTCGGCAAGCGCGAGCCGGGGCACAACGACGGTGTGGCCGGAAGCGACAACGAGCCGCGCTTTTACGAGCCTTCGGGTCTCACTTTTCTCGGCAGCAAGCTGTATATTGCCGACACCAATAACCACGCGATTCGCGTTGCAGATTTGCACGGCAAAGAAATCAAGTCCGTCACGCTCAAACCGCAGGCGAAGATTGAAGAGAATGTGCCCCACGCCGATCATCTCGTGAGTCTGAGCACGGCGGTAACGAAATTGCCCGGACAGACGCTCTCGCCGGAGGCCACGCAGTTTTTGCTTAAGATCGAGCTGCCGGCCGGGACGGATTTCAACCCCGGCTCCCCGTTCCAGCTTTTGGTGCGCACGATCAACGGCGCGCTGGCGTTTGAAACCGCCTTGATGACGATCGCGACGCCGCAGGCGGAAATGGCGATTCCATTTCGCGTTTTGCCGGATTTCGGCGGCACGGCGCTGCGCGTGGAATTGCTCTATTATTATTGCCAAAAAGATCGCGGCATCTGCATGGTCCGACAAGCCGCTTACGAAATGACGATTCTGCTGTCGAGTGGCGGTGAAGAAAGTTTGGTTGTCTCGGACCGGTTGGAGTAAATAGAATTACCCTTGAAAAACTATCACAACGGCTAAGATTTTAAATTATCAATTGACAATTAACAATTGTCAATTGATAATCAAATCAACAAGAGGTGAGGAAATTCCCATGAAGAACGCAAAATCTTTCACCGTTTTATTGGCGGCGTTTCTGTTCCCGGTTCTGGCGCTGGCACAAAATG
>JBOHQZ010001578.1:0-1279 GCA_050732275.1 bacterium | reverse complement strand
CCAAATTCCTTCAACAAATCTTTAATCGGAGCTGAAGCACCGTATGTTCTCATTCCCAAGATATTGCCCTCACTGTGTCTTCCAACATAGCGCCGCCAGCCGAACGTCGATCCTGCTTCGACGGCAACACGCGCGCGCACGGAGCTTGGCAAAATTTCTTCCCAATAGTTCGGGTCTTGTCTTTCATATAGACTCCAGCATGGCATGCTGACGACGCGGGTTTGAATGCCTTCTTGCATCAACTGTTCGTAAGCGCCGAGGCACAATTGCACTTCGGAGCCAGTGCCGATCAAGATGACGTCAGGTTGACCTTTGCAGTTCGCGATAACATAAGCGCCTTTCAATGCGCCATCGGCGGAAGCGTATTTGGAGCGGTCAATCGTGGGAATGGGTTGGCGGGTAAGAATGAGCGCAACCGGACGATCTTTGAGTTGCATAATGTGTTTCCACATCACGGCCACTTCATTGGCATCAGCCGGACGAATGACTTCGAGGCGCGGAATGGCGCGCAGCGAAGCGAGATGCTCGATCGGTTGGTGCGTCGGGCCATCCTCGCCGACGCCGATGCTGTCGTGCGTGAAAATGTAAATCACCGGTTGTTCCATCAATCCGGACAAACGAAACGTCGGACGCATGTAATCTGAAAAGATGAGAAAGGTGGCGGTGTAAGGGCGGAGCTTGCTCAGCGCCATGCCATTGGCAATCGCGCCCATCGCATGCTCGCGAATGCCGAAATGAAAATTTCTCCCACTGTAATTGCCTTTTGCGAAGTCGCCGGCGTCTTTGATCAGCGTTTTTGTGGAAGGCGCCAGATCCGCGGCGCCGCCCATGAGCCAGGGAATTTGCGCGGCGATGGCGTTCAAAACTTTATTGTTGGCTTCACGGCCGGCAAGGCCCTTGACGTCCGCAGGAAAAGTCGGAATGCTGCGATCCCACTCTGCGAGCATCTCGTGATTTTGCATCATTTGAAATTGCTTCGCCAAATCGGGATACGTCCTTGCGTACGCGGCAAAATTTTTGTTCCACGCGTCTTCAAATTTTTTACCTTTCGCGAGGGATTGCTCGCGATAATTTTCAACTTCGTCAGGAACGTAAAATTTTTTGTCGGGGTCCCAGCCATAGACGATTTTGGTGGCGCGAATTTCTTCCTCGCCGAGCGGTTCACCGTGCGCCGCGTGCGTGTCCTGCTTGGTCGGGCTCCCATACGCGATGTGGCTGTCGACGATGATCAGCGATGGCCGCTCAGTTTCTTGGCGCGCGGTTTGAATGGCGCGCTCCA
>JBOHQZ010001577.1:0-1280 GCA_050732275.1 bacterium | reverse complement strand
GCGCAGCAATTCGGTTTTGAGCACGGGCCAGTTGTTTTGCGCCGACTCACCGCGCAGCATCGCGATGAGAACTTGCTCTTTGTCGAAACCGAGGCGCTTGTTGCGGATAAATTCGATTTGATCGTTGACAATGAAGGTGCAGACGATCAAGACAATCGAGATCACGAATTGGCCGACGACGAGCAGTTGCCGCAATCGCGAACCGGAGGCTCCTATAGCCGAACCGCCCTTCAATACCTCCACCGGCTGAAAGCGCGAGAGAAAAAATGCCGGGTAACTGCCTGCCGTGATTCCCACCGTGAGCGCGAGCGCAATAAATCCCGCGGCGAGCGACCAATCCGAGGCATAGCCGATCTGAATATTTTTTTGCGCCAACGCGTTGAAAGCCGGCAGAAAAAACTCGATCAATACAGCGGCGCCGATTATCGCGATAAAGGCAAGAACGACAGCTTCGGCGAGGAATTGCAGAACGAGCTGCAGCCGCATGCCGCCGACGACTTTTCGTACGCCGACTTCGCGGGCGCGGTGCTGCGAGCGCGCGGTGGCGAGATTCATGAAATTGATACAGGCGATGGCGATGATGAGAGCCGCGAGCGCCGCAAACAAATAAATGTAGGTCATCGCGCTCATCTTGCCGGGATCATTGTTGAAATCCGAGCGCAGGTGAATATCGGTGAGCGGTTGCATGCTCAACGCGAGTCCGGCAAAACCGGGTGGCCCGTTGCTATAATGTTTCTTGACAAATTCGGGAAGCTTGGCGGCCACGTTCGCAGCGGAGGTTTTTTCATCCAACAAAACATACGTGGGATAACTGAACATCCACCAATTGGACAATTGCCGCGCAAGCAGATTGTTAAATGGAATCAAAAAATCCGGACGCACGTGTGAAGTCGAGGGAATCTCCTGCAAAACGCCCGTCACTTGAAACTCGCGTTCGCCGCGCTCGATCTGCAAAATTTTGTCCAGCGGATTTTCTTCGCCAAAATATTTTCTCGCGGCGTCCTGGCTCAAGACGACGGATTTGGGATTTTGCAGCGCAGTGGCGGCATCGCCCTGTTGCAGAGGAAAATCGAACACCTCGAAAATGTTGGGGTCAGCGTAATAAAGTTCTTTCTCGTAAAATTGCCGGTCTTGATATTTGACCGGTGTGGTGTTATAAGGCATTTGCAAACGCACGGCCTGACGAATTTCCGGAAATTCTTCCACGAGCGCCGGCCCAATTGGCGCCGCCATCACCGAGCCGGTATGGACGTTTCCCTCGCGAGACATGTGCATGATCA
>JBOHQZ010001576.1:0-1281 GCA_050732275.1 bacterium | reverse complement strand
GGTGGAAACCGGCCTCTCCTCCGATCCGCCGATGAACTGGCGGCTGCAACAGCTCGACCGTTTCGTGCTCGTCTCCAACTCGGATGCGCACTCGCCGCAAAAGCTCGCGCGCGAAGCGAATTTGTTCGACACCGAGCTTTCCTATCCGGCCATTCTGCGGGCTCTCAAAGAGCAGAACGATTCCGGCTTTCTCGGCACGCTCGAATTTTTTCCGGAAGAAGGCAAGTACCATTACGACGGCCATCGCCTGTGCAAAACGCGCTTGCACCCGGCTGAAACGCAGGCTCATCACGGCAATTGTCCGGTGTGCGGCAAGCCTGTCACCGTCGGGGTCATGGCGCGAGTCGAAGAATTGGCGGATCGCCCCGAAGGCGAGAAATCACCGCGCGCGCGGCAATACGAAAATCTCATTCCATTGCCGGAGATTATCGGCGAGGCGAAGGATCAGAATCCGGGAACGAAAGGCGTCGAAGAGCTTTTTCAACGCCTGCTGGCGAGATTGGGCAACGAACTGTTCATTCTCTGCGAAGCGCCGCTGGAAAATATCGAGCGCATTGCCGGCGGCATAGTCGCAGAGGGTATTAAGCGCGCGCGCGCCGGCGAGGTAAAAATTGCCGCCGGCTATGACGGCGAATACGGCACGATCCATTTGTTCACGCCGGAAGAGCGCGAGCGGCTGACAAAGCAGGTGAGTCTGCTAACGCCGACGGAGTGGAGTGACACGGACGAACGACCACAGAAGGTAAAAACTTACACGGAAACGGAGACGCTGACTATCCCAACGATTCGAGACGAGGCCAAAGAGCTGTATCAATATTCCGGTATGAGCAGTAAACAAACCGTGGCTAGCATCCAACAGACTGCCGCCGCAATCCGCAACCCGCAATCCGAAATCAATCATACTGCCTCCGCAATCCGAAATCCGCAATCCGAAATCAAGCTGAATCCTTCACAACAGCAAGCCGTCACGCACGGCCGCGGCCATTTGCTCATCGTCGCCGGTCCGGGCACCGGGAAAACGCATACGTTGGCGCATCGCCTCGCTTATGCAGCGGAGCATTTTGCCAAACCCGAAGAAATTCTCGCCATTACTTTTACCAACAAAGCCGCGGAGGAAATGCGCCAGCGCGTGGTGAAATTAGTTGGCGCCGCCGCCAAGATGACGGTGGGAACGTTTCACGCTTTTTGTCTTGGGCTGTTGCGTGAATACCACCGGCAAGTTAATTTGCCACGGGACTTCGAGATTATTGACGAAGAAGAGCAACCCGCATTGGCCAAGGA
>JBOHQZ010001575.1:0-1283 GCA_050732275.1 bacterium | reverse complement strand
GTACAAAATCTGCTTCGTGCCGCGTTATCGTTACGCCATTTATCAAGTCGCCGGTGGGCAATCCGGCTCATTTAGCGTTTTGCTCGACAGCGGCGTGAGCTTCGTTGGCCAAGGCATTCATCGGCTGCTCACGCAGTCACGCTATGCCGCGGTTTTCGTGCTGACCATCGGCGAACAAATCGACGCGGAAATGGCGAAGCTTTCGCAACAAGATTTCACCGAAGCTTATTTTCTTGACGGCGTCGCCTCGGCGATGACAGAGGGCTTGCTGCAGTTGCTCAAGCGCGAGCTGCACGGCGAAGCGGCCAAGCTCGGTTGTGAGCTTTCACACCGTTTTTCTCCCGGCTACGCGCGTTGGGACTTGCAAGAGCAGGAAAAAATTTTTAAACTGCTCAAAGGCGCAGAAATCGGCATGACACTTTCCGAAACGTATTTCATGCTGCCGCAAAAATCACTGTCGGGCGTTTTTGGTTTCAAGCCTGTTGCAAGCGGCAACGAAACAGGCTTTATCAGCTCAATCCGCTAAATCCGTTTACAAAGCTTGGTAAGCGGATTGAGCCGATTAAGCGGATAAAATCTTTGTCTTTTCTGTGCTTGTTTTACTTTTTAGAAAAGAAATCTTCATGACAAAAACATACCGAATCTGCATTTTTCTCTTTGTCATCGTATGGGGTATTTCGCCGTGTTATCATCATACCAGCAAAAGCTCGTCCCGAATTGATGACCTGAAGCCCACTGTCATCTTGATCTCAATCGATGGCTTTCGCTGGGATTATTTTGAAAAAACCGCGCTGTCCAATTTTCAGCGCTTCATCAAAACCGGCGTGCGTGCCAGAGCCATGATTCCGGCTTTTCCCACCAAAACTTTTCCTAATCATTATACGATTGTGACCGGGCTTTATCCCGAACATCACGGCATTGTTTCCAACACGATGTACGATCCGGAATTTGACGCGAAGTTCAGCATGAGCAATCGGGACGCGGTGAAAGATGGACGCTGGTGGGGCGGTGAGCCGGTGTGGGTCACGGCGGCAAAGCAGGGACAAATCAGCGCGACGCTTTTCTGGCCAGGCTCGGAAGCGGAAATTTTGGGCGTTCGTCCGGCGCACTGGAAAGTTTATGATGACGATTTTCTCAATGCCGCGCGCATCGATACAGTGCTTGCCTGGTTGGATTTACCGGTGAAACGCCGGCCTACTTTTTTGACGCTCTATTTTAGCGACGTCGATCACGCCGGCCATGACAACGGTCCGGATTCGCCGGAGGTGAAAACCGCAATTCAA
>JBOHQZ010001574.1:0-1283 GCA_050732275.1 bacterium | reverse complement strand
CCGCCTGTGCGGGCTGCGCCTGTACAGGCGGAGCCTGCGCGGAATCACCTACTGTCGCCTCCAATAAATAAGCCAAAATCAAAACACCCGCCGGCTTCTCATGAAAAATTTTGCCGTTAATCTCGCCGGTGTCGATGCTATCTCCGGTGCTGAAAGCCAGTGAAAACGCATTCGCCAAACGATTGTTGCGCAAGTCGCGCACGTCCGTCCCGAGCGTCACCACGTGCGTGCGCTCCCGCCGCAGCGAATCAGGAAAAATCACCTCCACACGCAGGCCACGCCAGCGAAAACGCAGCTTCTTATCCTCATCCTGCGCCGGCGCTGGTGAAATGAAAAGCGCCTGCTCGAAACTGGCGTGATCGATTTTCTCGCTAAACGTAAATTCAAGATGAGCCGAAAGCGGCACTCGCGTGGCATTTTTCGCCGGTGCAGTCTCAACAAGCTGTGGTGGGGTTCGATCTTCAGGCCCGCCCGGCGGGAAGCCCTCGCGAGCACAGGCGGACAGAATCATTAAGGCGGCAGTGCACCGAGTGAGCATGGAAAACTTCAGATTTTTAAACATGCGCTAATTTTAGTTATACCCACGCCAAATATTAGAGAGAATCAAACAGAGGAAACCTGGTGATTTCAAAACCTGAGGATGATGAGGAGGAGATTATTTAATAATGTAACCGGCAACAATCGTAACGATGGTCGTTGACCAGAAGATGAACATCCATTTAAGAAGATCAGCGCGCTGCTCGGCTAGCTTTTTGTCAAATTCACTGCGCAACATTTCCGCAAACCATTCAATCTGGTTTTGGAGCAGCTCGCGAGTATGCACATGCTCCTGCTGAAATTTCTCAAAAGTGCGGCCGTTCAGGCGATCCATCTCGTCCAGTTGCGATGAGCTAATTTGATTGAGCAAGGAAACAAATTCTTGGGTGCCATCTTCGCCAAGTTTCTCGCGAAGATTTTTTGGAAACTGTAATTGCAATCGTCGCCATAAAACCCTCCAACTCAAATTTAAAAGAATATAATGATATGAGCTGAGCTTTGCAAGCGATTTTTCAAATGTTTATTGGCGCCGTTTCATGTCGCACGCTTCAGGCTCTGCTATAAACTTTTATCATATCCGCGAGCTTTTTTACGAGCGCGGGCGTCACTTGACCGGGGCGAAGACGCCACCCCCAGTTGCCCTCCGGCTTGCCGGGAAAATTCATTCTGGCTTCCTCGCCCAGTCCCAGCACGTCCTGCATGGGGATGATGACCATTTGGGCCACCGAGGACATCGCGAGGCGGAT
>JBOHQZ010001573.1:0-1284 GCA_050732275.1 bacterium | reverse complement strand
CCACCCAAAAGCTTCCATCCGGACGGAATTCTTTTTTCCAGATCGGCACTGTTTTTTTGAGCGTGTCAATCGCGAAGCGACACGCTTCAAATGCTTCGCCGCGATGGGCGCAGGCGACGGCGATGGCGACGCTGATTTCGCCGATTTTGAGATAGCCGGTGCGATGCACGATGGCGATGGCTCGTACCGGCCAACGCTGGCGCACTTCGGCTTCGATCTTCTTCATCTGTTTCAGCGCCAAGCTTTCGTAGGCTTCATATTCGAGGCCGATGACTTTTTCACCGCGAGAGTTGTCGCGCGTTTGACCGAGAAAGAGCACGACGCCGCCGGTGCCGTCGTCGCCGGCTTGCGCGAGAACATCGCTTGGATTGATTGGTTGATCGGTGAGTTGAATCATGGTTGTTGGTCGCTCGTTGCTGGTTGCTACCTAATAGTGATTTCTCATGCGAAGTCCTCAGCCGCCACTAACCGGCGGCAACAACGCTACCTCGCAAGAATCCGGCAACACCATTTCCGCCGGAACGATTTCGCCATTGACCGCAAACGAGAGCGTGCCGAGGTGGCCGCGAAATTTCGGAAAACGCTCGGCCAAAATTTGGGCAACTTGGCGAGCCGTTGTACCGGAGGTCACTTCCAAACTCAATTGGTTAGCGCCGGCGGCTTCACGGAGAATGGCAAAAAGCTGGATTTGTATCTTCATTTTTTGTTTGGCAACATTGGCAACGAAGAAAGAACTGCAAAAAAATTTACGCCTTTTCCGGCTTTGGTTTTGGCACATACTTCAGCGCGTGTACGTGATTATAGCCTTGATGCGCCGGATTCTCTTTGAAGCCGCGATAGATGGCGCGGCATTGGTAGCAAATCGTCACGGTTGGGATCATGTAATAAAGAATGAAGTCAATGGCCGTGGCGACGAAGAGGCTGATGAATTTGGTGTGATAACTAAAAATCACGCCGATGGCAAAGATGAGCAGGCCGAGGCGGGGGTTGAAATCTTTTTGCAAATAAAATTTTTCGTGTCCACAAACGCCGCAGCGCTCGACGATGTCGGTCTTCGGCGAGGTGAAGTGCGATAAATTCACGTGACAAGCGTCGCAGGACAAGCTTGACTCAGGGGCCCAATCCGTTTTTTGCTCGACGTTGCAATGCGGGCAGATAAATTCGACGGTCATATTTTTTCTTTTCGCAAAAATTGGGTTCGTAGTTGCGCCTTCAGGCGCTGATCTTGCAAAGTAAGAAAATGTATCAACGCAAAAATTTCTATAAATTGGAAATCTTTACGCC
>JBOHQZ010001572.1:0-1284 GCA_050732275.1 bacterium | reverse complement strand
CGACCGTGGTCTGCGTGCTCGACCACGCCTGGAGTGAATAGCTGCCGGCGCTCGCCGGATTGAACAAGCCGGCGCCGATTTTGAACACCACGGAAAAGCTGGCGTTATTCGGTAAATTCGTTCCAGCGGGTACGGTTATATGTACTTCTCGCATGGCGCTATCAGAACTCGCCGTCACTGCGGGCGCGCCGTCAATAGTGATTTGATTTGCCGCAATGTTGTCCGGCACGATGGTGCCGGCAGGAAAACGGAACGAGATGGAATCAATACCGCCGGTGAGGCTGCCATTGCTTGATAATTCCAACGGTATCGTATAACTTGCCGGCCCACTCGTTTGCGCCGGGGCCACGAGCACTTGAGCAATCTGCAAAGGCTCGCTGAGGCGATATGGATTGGAGGCAACAGGCGTGGTTTCAACGCTCGTTTGCACCGTCAACGTATAGCTGCCGAGCGGGGGATTGCAAAGAGCCGTTGCAGGCAAATATATCGTCACGGAGTCGCCATTGGTCAGCGTCAAGGTGGGCAGCGCAATCTTAATGGTTTTGTTGGTATTGTTGCCGGTGGCGGCGGCCCCTTTGCCGTTGATTTTGACACCGCTCAAGGCGCCGCCAGTGATTTTCGTAGCGGCATTAAAAGTCAATGTAAAACTGCCGGTAGCGGGGAAGCGGCCTTGCGATCCCAGATTGAATGTAATGGTGTAACTCGCGCAACTATCCGGCTTGCTGGGATTGGGGCTTACGACTGCCGGAGTCACCGTCGTTGTTGGAGGCACGATATTGAGCGTCGATGACAACACTTGCTTTGGCTGGGCGCTCGTCCAGGCTGTAATTCGGTAGCCGACCGCCGGTTTGGTCGGATTCAGCAAGCCGGCGCTGGCGAGAAAGACCACTGAGACGTTTTCGCCGTTCGACAAATCCACCGGCGTGGTCACGGTCACATGCCCGATTTTGTTGCCGGAAAGAACTGAGGCGGCCGGCGTGCCATTGACGAGCACGCTACTGGCGGGCATTCCGTCCGGCACATACGTGTTGGGGGCAAAACGGAAGTGCAAAGTCCCACTGCCGGCGGTCAGCGCGCCAGCGCTTGAAAGCGTCAACGGAATGTTGTATTGCGTATTGGCATTGGCGCCATTGAAACCCAATGTTATTGTGCCGAGCGTCACCGGCTCCGTCTCGCCGGTGGAAAGCAGCCTGTGCCAAATGTCATTCGCCGTGAGGTTGTCGCCGCAAACCATCAAGCTGCTGACCGCATCCACATTGGCAGCCGGCGTACTCAGATCATCGA
>JBOHQZ010001571.1:0-1288 GCA_050732275.1 bacterium | reverse complement strand
AACATTCGCGCTACGGTCGTGATGCCAGCCGCAAGCTTGCGCAGCAAAGTCGAGGCGGCCCGAGGCTATGGGAGCGAAGTCGTGTTGGCACAAGGCGATTTGCTGGCGGCTTGTCTCCAGATTCAGAAGGAGCGCGACCTGACGCTGGTGCATCCATTTGACGATCTCCACATCATCGCTGGGCAAGGCACGGTTGGATTGGAGATTCTCGAAGATGTGCCGGAAGTCGATGCAGTGATTGTCGGTGTTGGTGGCGGCGGATTGATTTCCGGAATCGCCACCGTCATCAAAGCGAAGAAGCCGGCAGTTAAAGTTATCGGCGTCGAGCCGGAAGGCGCTTCGGCGATGACACAGAGCCTGCAGCGCGGCGAGCCTGTGCGTCTGGATCGCGTCAACACCATTGCCGACGGCTTGGCCGCGCCTTTTGCCGGACAGCACACGCTGGCGCATGTGCAAGCGTATGTCGATGACATGGTAATTGTCACCGATCAAGAAATTGTCGAGGCGATGGGATTGATCATGGAGCGCTGCAAGGTCGTCGCCGAGCCGGCCGCGGCCTCAACTTTGGCCGCCCTGCTTTCCGGCAAGATCAATCTGCCGCAAGACGCCACAGTGGTTTGCGTGTTGAGCGGTGGCAATGTAGATCGAGAGCGGTTGAAGGTTTTATTGTAACAGTTCGTAGTGACGCCTTCAGGCGTTTTTGTTGCCGGCACATTCGACACCTAAAGGCGAAACTACAAACCTTTTTTGAAGCGGAGAAGGCAATTGCATTGCTTGAAAAGCCCCGGAATCTGAATGCAAATTAGAGAAACAGTATCAGGGAAAGCGCAATGGAAAAAATTGAACGATTGAAAAAATAATCGAGACAGCAAAATGCCTGACATTCAAAAACTCATCTGCCCCGATTGTGGCGAAGCCGTCGAAGCCACCCATCAGAGCCGCCATTCTTTAGATGAAATCCCGCGCCGCGAATTTTTGCAAAAAGCGGGAAAAGCCGCTATAGCTATTGCCGCTACGCCATTGCTCAATTTTGCCTCACCGCTCGTTATCCGCGAAACGGGCGAGGCGGCGGAGACGATGGTCAAGCGTTTGCGCGACACACTTTCCGAGGCGCAGAAAAAAGCCGTGCTCTTGCCTTGGAACGATCCACGTCGCCTGCGCGTCGACAACAATTGGAGCGTGGTGCCGCAACGCCTCGGCGAATTTTATTCGAGAGAACAGCAGGCCATCGTTCAGGAGATTTTGAAAGGCGTGACGAGCGAAGAGGGCTACGAAAAAATTCTGCGCG
>JBOHQZ010001570.1:0-1289 GCA_050732275.1 bacterium | reverse complement strand
CGTCAGCGTGGCGTTGAGCTGCGCCAGCGTATTTTGCACTACTTGCGTATTGTTGTCCATCATCTGCTCGAGCCTGCCGCTCACGCTTTGCAACTGTTCTGTCAGCCGGTTCAAATTCGCAATCATGTCGGTGATGTTGCCGGCGCTCTCGCCCAACAACGTGTCGGCGTTCGCCAACATGTTGGAGAAACGGGCGCGGTTCTCGTCCCGCAGCAGATCGTTGACGCGAATCAAAAGTATCTCGAGCTGGTCACTCGCCTTCATCAAGGGGCCGCTGAGCTGCGAGAACGGCGGCACGTCGCGGCTGCGCAGCCTGCTGCCGGAGGGCAACAATTCCGCCGCCGGCGAGCCGGTGCTCACTTCGATATAAAAATCGCCCATGAGATTGATCGAGGTGACATAAGCTTCGGAATCGACGCGAACCGGTGCGCGCTCATCCACCGTCAGCTTGACTTCGAGCTTGGTTTCGTCATCCGGCGCGATGTAAAGATCGGTCACCGTCCCCACCAAAAAACCGCCGAACCGCACGAGCGAGCCACGCTCGATTCCCCCCAGATAACCGAAGCGCGCCGTATAAACTTTCTCTTTCTTATCCCACTCTATGCCGGTCATGGCGATGAGAAAAGCGACAAAAACGATGAAGCCGCCAATCACCAAAAGGCCAGCTTTAATTTCGTGTGAGCGATATTCCATTTTAAAAATCTTTCAAAGATAAAAACAATGATCGGCAAAATGATTATGAAAAAATTATTTAATTTTTATCTGTTGGGTTATTTCAATCTGTTGGCAGCTTTTATCCGTTGGCCTTAATCTATTCGTTGGCGTAAAAAATTTTTAGATTCAATACTGGGTTTCCTCATCGGCCTACACATCTACCAAAGACCGCAAATATTTTTCCCGATCAAGCTCTTCCGCGTCTGCCTCGCGGTTCAGAAATTGCTGGACAATCGGATTCGGATTGGCACGCAATTCCTCCGGCGTGCCGATGGCCTCGACCGCGCCGTTGTGCAACATCGCAATGCGGTCGGCAATCTCGAACACCGAAGCCAGCTCGTGCGTGACCACGACGATAGTCATTTTGAAAGCTTGATTGAGCTTCAGAATGAGCCTGTCGATGCCCATGGCCACGACCGGATCGAGTCCAGCGGAGGGCTCGTCGCAAAACAGAATCTCCGGATCCATCGCAATCGCCCGCGCCAAGCCGGCGCGTTTTTTCATGCCGCCGCTCAGTTGCGCCGGCATAAAATCCTCGAAGCCGCCGAGGCCGACCTGGTCGAGCTTCATGCGCG
>JBOHQZ010001569.1:0-1293 GCA_050732275.1 bacterium | reverse complement strand
ATCATCTCAATCTTCTGCAAAACTTCGCCGCCTACGTCACCATCGCGCTGGACAATGCCGACGCTTACCGCCGGCTCAACGAAGCGTTGAAAAATCTGCAAGCCACCCAGCATCAGCTCCTGGTGCAGGAAAAACTGGCGTCGTTGGGGCAGCTCACCGCCGGCATTGCGCACGAGATCAAGAATCCGCTCAATTTCGTGACTAATTTTGCCGCGCTCTCGCTGGATTTAACCCAAGAGCTTCGTGAAGTCGTTGCCGGGCAAATTCAAAAAGTGGACGCGGCGGCGCGCGCGAATCTCGAGGAGGTGCTCGGGCTACTCGACGAAAACCTCGCCAAGATCAACCAGCATGGCCAGCGCGCCGACAGCATCATCAAGAGCATGTTGCTGCACTCCCGCGGCGACTCCGCCGAGCGCCGGCCCGCGGATATCAATGCCATTCTCGATGAATACGTCATGTTGGCGTTTCACGGCATGCGCGCGCAGGACAATTCGTTCAACATCAAAATCGAAAAGGCATACGACGATTCCATCGGCCGGATCGAGGTGGTGCCGCAGAATCTCAGCCGGGTTTTTCTCAATCTCGTCAACAATGCCTTTTATGCCACGCACGAAAAGAAAAAGTCATTGGGAGAAAGCTACTCGCCGGTGCTGGCGGTGCGCACCAAAAACCTGGGCAATAAAATCGAAATCCGCATCCGCGACAATGGCAACGGCATTCCTGCAGAAGTGCGTGAAAAAATTTTCAATCCGTTTTTCACGACGAAGCCGACGGGACAAGGCACGGGTTTGGGTTTGTCGATCAGTTACGACATCATCGTGCAGCAGCATCGCGGGGAAATCAAAGTGGAAACCGAAGAAGGTAAGTTCACGGAGTTTGTGGTGCTGCTGCCGAAAAACGTTTAGCGCAACCACCAACTTTTAATCATTGAAATTGTAATTTAAAGACGAGCTTTTGCAGTTTTAGGCATTGCTCCCGTTCCGATTTTGCATCATATTTGATTGCATCTTTGATGACGTGATTTAATAATGAAAACGACTTCTTCGACACGCAACTTTCGGAAGGCAAAACATGAAAAGATTCATTTTCCTCACCATCCTCCTCACTGGCTTGTATCTCCCAACTATGATCGCGGCGCAAAGCCCAAGCTCTACACCATCTGCGCCCAATGAAACCGGCCTCCCCTTCATCCGCAACTACGGCCCGAAGGAATACGGGGCGCATGCGCAGAACTGGACGATTCTGCAGGATGAGCGTGGCGTCATGTATTTCGGCAACGGGATCGGCGTGCTC
>JBOHQZ010001568.1:0-1294 GCA_050732275.1 bacterium | reverse complement strand
CGACGCCGGAGTGCTTCTTGATCAGCGCCTGCAAATCTTCCCGTGAAATTTTTACGAGGTCAGTGTACTCCACCGAGGTCGCCGTGCAATGCCATTCCCCTCGTCCTTCCAGCAAAAGCTCGGCCTCACCCAGTGTCATGCCCTTCGAGAGATAAGAAACGACGATTTCGCCTTCGCCCATTTTTTGCGACAGCTTCACAAAACCGGAGCGCACCAGGTAAAACGCTTCGCAAGGCTCGCTTTCTTTGGCAATGATCTCGTTCGGCTCGCACGACACCAGCTCGACGTTTTGCGCCAACGCTTCGAGAAAAGCGCTGTCGCAGGTTTGCAAGAGCGGCGTGGTGCGAAGTTGCGCCGAGAGCGAGCGCTCGCGATAGATTTTATCCAAACGTTGTTTCAACGCTGAAGATTTGCGTTTCATGCGTCGCAGCGCCGGCACGCGAATTTGCAGCAGCATGCAATCCGTCGCGGCGCGCGCGGTAACGGATTGCGGCCAGCCGTTCATTGCGCCGATTTCGCCAAAAATCTCGCCCGTACCGAGCAGCGCCGCCTTTCCCGCCGGAAGATCGAAATCCATTGCCGATAAAAAAACAATGTCCTTCCCATTTTTGCCCAGCTTGCTCAACTGCGTTTGCAGCACCGTATTCGCTGCATGGCCACTGCCGTTTTGACGCCCATTCATGGCTTGGCCTCGCCTATCCGCGGGCGCAACCTTGTGCAAATAAACTTCCACGGAACCGCTGACGAGGAAGAAGGCGAGATCGAGATAGGTCCCTTCCTCGAATAAGATGGTGTGCTTTTTCCATTTTACCACCGCCACGTCCGCGCTGATTTCTTCGAGGAACTCGTCGCTATAGTCGCGAAAAAGCTCAAAGCGCCGCAAGTCGCCGGGCGTGAGTTTTTCGGAAATCCCCAGAATCCCGGCATTCGCGCCGTAGGAAGTCCAACGGTCTTTGTATTGCTCGAAGCGCTTGACGACGGTTGGTCGCAGATTGCCGTTTTGATGATTATTGAACATGCCTTCTTGATTTCAACTTAAAAGATAAAAAATTTTGCCCAACGGATAAAAGCTGCCAACGGATAAGCAATTCAAAATCCGTTGGCTGCCTTTATCCGTTGGACATTTTTTGTTTGGCTTCGACTCGTCCGGCTTAAGGTGAATTGGAAAAATTTCCTCCCGTCTTTTGGTACAACAACTCCAACCGCTTTTTCAGAATCAGCAAAATCTCCTGCACCGACGCGGTGTCGCTGACACTCGGAAACGGCGGCAGATCGAGAGGCGCGGGAGGCGCTA
>JBOHQZ010001567.1:0-1298 GCA_050732275.1 bacterium | reverse complement strand
TTCACAATGCCATCGGCGCGCTTGCCGTGGTGGTTGATCTTCTCGGCGTTTTGTTCCAACGTTGTGAGAATATCTTTGATTTCATCAATGACTTCTCCGACTTTTTTATCTTGATTCGACTCCAGTGTTTCATCCAATTCCTTTGCCAAATCGATTGATAATGCCGCAAAATTATTCACAAAATTCAGCGGGTTCTTGATCTCGTGCGCGATGCCGGCGGTGAGCTGGCCGAGCGAGGCGAGCTTCTCCTGCGTGACCAGTTGTTGCTGCGTGGCTTTGAGGTTTTCGAGTGTTGCATTCAATTGCTGAACGGAGGCATCGACCTGGCGATACGCTGCGGCATTGTCGAGCGCAATCGCCGTGTATGCCGCGAGATTTTGCAACAGATTGAGATGATAGTCGGTATAAGCATTTTTCTGAAAACTCTGAATCGTGATGACGCCCAACACTTTTTCCTGCGAGATGAGCGGCAGGCAGATAAGGGAGAATGGTTCTTCCGGAAGCGCGCCGTCTTCCAGCACCATGCCCTCCACATTGGTCGACTTGAATTCGTCAATATAACGGCTATGTTCCTTTGTCACGTCATTGATAAAAACCGGCCGGCGATTTTCAATGCACCAAACCGGAAACTGATTCTTGTCGCGCGTGTCGCGGGTGTATGGCGCGTAGCGTTTGCCTTTTTCAATGGCAAGGCGATACTCGATTTGTTCTTTTTCCGGATGATAAATGCCGACGCCGAAAATCGTCGCATCGGCCAGTTGATTGACATGCTCATACAGCCGGTAAAAAATCGTGTCCATATCCAGCGAGGCGGTGATCTCTTTGCCGATTTCGCTGAGCAGCTCGACGTTTTTCTTGCGTTCGTTTTCGGCTTGCAGCGCTTTGTTCTCCGCTTCAACGGCTTGCGCACGCAATTGGGTTTCGCGAATCTCCGCCCGCTCGCGTTCTTTTTTGAGCAAACGCCGGCGCTGCACGCGGTCAACTGCAAACACGAGCAGACCCAACATCACCGCATAACCGCCATACGCCCACCACGTGCGCCACCACGGCGGCAGGATCGTGAATGCGTACAGGGCCTCATGGCTGACGTGATCATACACATTTTTCGCCCGCACCCGGAAATGATAGTCCCCTTCCGGCAGGTTGGTGTATTCCTTTTCGGTCTTGTTGTTCCAGCTTGGCCAGTGCTCGTCGAAGCCTTCGAGCATGGTTTGAAACTGCAGTTTCTCCGCGTCTTCGTAAGCCGAGGCAGAGTATTGGAAGGTGAGGTTGTTGTGGGTGTAGGCCAACATTGGGGC
>JBOHQZ010001566.1:0-1304 GCA_050732275.1 bacterium | reverse complement strand
GCCCGATGAGATTGATCAAGGAATAGCCCTTTTGCTTGAGCAAATTCCGCCAGGCGATTTTGAGGTAGTTTTTGAGCATGGTTTTGCTCCAGTATTCAGTGTTCAGCCATCAGTGATCAGTTTGCTGAATACTGATCACTGGTTACTGATTACATTTTACTCATAGCGCAACGCCTCAACCGGATTCGCCAGTGCGGCTTTGATCGCCTGCGTGCTCACGGTAAGCAATGCGATAAGCAGCGCCGCACTTCCGGCCAGGGCAAATACCGGCCAACCGGCCTCAGCACGATAAGCAAAATTTTGCAGCCATGCGTTCATCGCCCACCACGCCAGCGGAGTGGCAACGACAAACGCTATCGCCACTAATTTGGCGAAGCCGTTCGACAACATAAAAACGATGCTGGAGATGGTTGCGCCCAATACTTTGCGAATGCCTATTTCCTTCGTGCGTTGCTCCGTGGCAAAAGAGACTAGTCCAAAGAGACCTAAACACGAAATGAAGATGGCAAAAGCCGAAAAGATACCGAAAACTTTGAGCAAGCGCGTCTCCGCGCCATATTGGGCCTCGACTTTTTCATTCAAGAAGGTAAATTCCAACGGACGATCGGGGGCGAACGTCTGCCACTCTGTTCTCAGTGCCGCCAACGCCTCTGACGTCCCTTGAGGACGCACGCGCAGGATGAGAAAATTCATCCAGCCCGGCATGAGATGAAATACTGCTGGCGAAATTTCTTCATACAGTGGTCGAAAATGAAAATCCTTCACCACGCCAACCACTACACCCCGCTTTGCATTTTCGGGGCCATGGCCAAGCCAAACGAGCGGTTGACCGAGCGCGGCTTCTGCCGATTCGTAGCCAAAATCCTTCACGGCAGCTTCGTTCAGCACAAAGGCTTGCGCGCTGTCACCGGGGAATTCAGGCGCGAGCAACCTGCCGGCCGCCAGCTCGATGCCAAGAGTCCTGAAAAAGTCATAGTCGATCTGGTAGGTATAGACGATTTTTTCCGGCTCGCCATCGCTGCGTTTGGCTCTGGTTGTCCACCACGCCCGATCCACCGCCACACTGGAGGAAGCGGCTACGGATTGAATTTGTTGATGCCGCAAAAGCTCGGTTTTCAAACGCGGCCACTTGGTTTGGGCCTGCTGGCCGCTCAATGGCACCACCACGACCTGCTCCTTGTCGAAACCGAGGCGCTTGTCGCGGATGAATTCGATTTGCTTGCTGACGACGAGCGTGCCGGCGATCAGCGCAATCGAAATCACGAACTGGCCAATCACGAGCAACTGCCGCAGACGCGCTCCGG
>JBOHQZ010001565.1:0-1304 GCA_050732275.1 bacterium | reverse complement strand
TCCCGGCGCCAATAATTTGTTTGACGTGACGCATTTTGATTTTGATCACTGTCTGGCGAAATGGCTACACCTCGGCTATTTGTTATTGCTTGAAAAACTGGATCACCCCGACGCGGAATTTGGCACGTACGCCGGGCGAGTGTTGCGGATGGCGAAATCCGCCGGGCTCGCCACCTCCGTGGATCTCGTCACGGCTGAGAGCGATGCCTATCAGCGCGTTGTCGTGCCGGTTTTGCCGCAGGTCGATTATTTTATCATCAACGAAATTGAAGCTGAGCGCACAACCGGCATCAAAACCCGTTCCGATGGTAGCTTGCTGAAAGAGGGTGTCGAAGCGGCGGCAACGCAGTTGTTTGCGCTCGGCGTCAATCGCGGCGTGGTCATCCATTTTTCTGAAGGCGGCTTTGCCGCGCGCAAAGACGGCTCTAAATTTTGGCAGGGCGCTCTCGCCTTGCCGCCGGATAAGATTCGTAATACCACCGGCGCGGGGGACGCATTTTGTTCTGGTTTTCTTTACGGCTGCTATCACGATTGGCCGGTGCAAAAGTGTCTGGAGATGGCCGTCTGTTGTGCGGCCGGCAATATTGGCGTGGCGGCTTCCAGCGGGGGGATGGCGATCAAAGAAGCGAATTTTACGCTTTTGCAAAAATATGCCTGCCGGGCAATTTGAGATGGTTGGCAAAGCTTTTTGGAGTTACTGTGCTCTTTTCGTTATAAAATTTTAAAGTGCGAAAAAATTTTATAACCATTTGCGAGAAGCTTAAAAGCTTACGGCTGGGCTACGTTGCGTGCGGCTTCCGCGACTGCGGCCTCTGGCTGTATATTATTATGTTTGCGCCCACCCTGTTCACCCGGATACACGGCGAATTTTCAGATGGTCAAAATTCGACTAGCAATAGAGAAATCTCTTGACAAAAACGAAAGTAAATCGTAACTTCGATATGACGGTGGATGATTTTCGGCCATAGGGTCGTTTAATTCCAAAGTTGCATGCTTGATCACTTGAGCTTCAAGATTGACTGTTGGGGAAGTTTGGGAAACCAGATCTTTCCGTATTCATTCAGGGCTGTTGAGCCGGAGCCGGCGTTACAGGTTCTGATGCCTTTATTTTTCCCTTTCTTGTTTTTGACTTTTCCCTCGCTGTGGACTGGCTTCGCTTCATTTCAACAAGATAAAGGAGAAGCGGGGATAGCATCCCCAAAATTCGTAAGCGCGCCGGCATTTGTCTGGTGAGCGCCGTTTTGTGTCTAATCCCGAACCTGAAATTCGCTTCAAAGCACTTGCAGCACGAACTGATACAATCA
>JBOHQZ010001564.1:0-1304 GCA_050732275.1 bacterium | reverse complement strand
ATTCGGCTTCGGTAAAAGCTGCCTGTTCACCGACGTTGTAGATCCGGCCAATCGCCCGCTCGTTTGTGATCGCCAAGACAATCGCTGCCGCGACATTTTCCACGTATCCACGCGTCCAGCGCCATCCGGCTTGCCCCGCTTCGAGCAAAATGAATGGCCGGCCATCGCTCATGCGCTTCAAGTGCGGAAACATGCGGTGGAAGTAATCACCAGGGCCGTACACCCATGGCAAACGCAGCACCGTCGCCGGTAATTCCAACTCACGCATGAACACGCGCTCGACAAGAATCTTGTCATAATCATTCCATAATTCATCTTTGGCCAGTTGTTGCGTAGGAAAACGCTGCCGATAGGGATACAAATTTTCGCGCAACGGCGATTCTTCCGCAAGCGGCAAAGGATCGGGCGGGCCTGGATTGGTTCGGCGCACGCGTTCATAAGCGCGATAAACATCCTGGCTGCTGATGACAACCACTCGTTGCGCAAGTCCTTTGAAAGTTCGCACGACCGCTTGCGCTTCTTGCTCGGTGTACGGCGCTATGTCGAGCACAACCTGCGGCGCGTGATGCTTGAATTTTGTTTGAAAATCACGAAGCTGCTTGCGGTCGCCGTAGATGAATCGTACAAAGCTCGGCAAATCGGCTTTGGTTTGGCCGCGATGGAACACGGTGACTTCGTGGCCTTGTTCGACGAGTTGGCGCACCACGAACGGGCCGATGAATTTGGTGCCGCCAATGACGAGGATCCGCATATCCTCCAATAAAGCTATTCTGTGCAAAAAAAATTAATCACCAACGGCTAGATTAAGCCCAACCGGTGCTTTTATCCGTTGGAGCATTTGTTTTTTTCAAAAAGCTACGCCTGAAGGCGAAACTACGAACATTAATCAATGCCCTGGCCCAAAGAAGATCGCGTTCATCAGCAGCAGGTTGGTGCCGTCGAAGAATGCGCGCGTATTGGGGTCTTCGGCAAAACCGACGACGTGGCCGCTGCCATGCGGCTGGTGCATGAGGTACGCTTTATTGGGCAACTGCTTTTTGGAATCTTCAAAAATAAATCCGCTCAACATCAGTTTGTCTTCCGGCATGTACAATCCGACATTCGACCCTTTGTCGAGCTTGAGCGGCGTGAAGATATTGCGGCTGTTGACCAAGACGTTCGCATCGCCGTCGTAGCCGAACGCCAGCCAGTGCTCGATGTCCAATGCAATGCGCACAATCGCCCCAGGCGTTTCGATGGGCAGTTCTTTCTCCGGTTGAATTTCTTTTTCCACATCGAACGGCTTCGTTATATCCGGTTTATTC
>JBOHQZ010001563.1:0-1305 GCA_050732275.1 bacterium | reverse complement strand
GTGAAGGCCTGACCATGCACGGCTTGACTCGACACGCGCATTTTGATTTGCGCAACCGTGCCCGATCCATTCACCCCGCTTTGGCCGGACTTGCGCGTAATGCCGAGGCTCACTTTGCCGGCGCTCTCGTCGATGTTCGGGAAGAAAACCACGTCATTGCCCAACAAGCTGCCGGCATTGGCGCTTTGCGGCTCAACCAATGTCGTGGACGAATAGAGCAATTCAAACGAGACGCCGAACAAGCCGGCGACTTGATCGATAACGACATCCACCACAAAATCCTGGCCGGGATTGGTGTCACCGGTGATGCTCGTCCTAATCGCCGCCGCGCTCGATTTGACCAGTGTTGTCGGCGAATGGCTCTTTGCAATGATGGCTGGCGGCGCTGTATGCGTCTTGCCCCAATTCAACCCAATCGGCAGAATATCGCTTTGATTGACGATGCCGTCGCCGTTGCCATCGGCATAGGTTGCGGCGGCAGGTGTCCAAGCGGTTGCTAATTGTGCCGACCAACTGCTCGAGGGATTCTGCCGCGCTGGACCGGTTTTGTTCCAATGCAATCCAATCGGCAAGACGTCTGATTGGTTGACGAGCTTGTCGTTATTGGTATCGCCCGGCCAAACCATCACGCCGCTCAAACTCAACGTGACCGTCGCGTTTGCCAATTGCGGCGTAATCACACCGCCAGAGGGATCGTTCGCCGCAACATTACTCAACGAGAATGTTACTTGCGTTCCGGCCGGCGTCGTGGCTGACGAATTGAATTTCACCCGTGCAATGACGCCGCTACCGCTGATTCCTGCTTGCCCAGTTTTGCGGCTGACGCCGATGTTGACTTTGCCATTGGCCTCATCGACATTGGCGACAAAAACAATGTCGTTGCCGAGAAACGCACCGGGAATCACGCTGGTACTCGTCGGTGTAACGATGTCAACATACTGGGTGTTGGTGTAATTCAGCTCAAAGCTGATGCCAAATAAGTTTTGTACATCGTTGATGGCGACCTCAACCCAAAATTCCGTGCCAATGGATTGCGCCGGTTGCACTTCCGGTTTTAGAACCGTTGGATTAATCACAAAACTCTGCTCCGGCGCAAACGGGGAACCGGCAAAGGTATTGTCAATCGCCTGCACGCTCCAATAATATTTTCCAGGTGAAAGATTCTTGATCGTCCAATTCGTGTTGTGATTCGTGTTGCCGAGTTGCGAAACACGACGGAAACCGCTGCTGACTTCGGACATCGGACTAACGACTTCACTGCCGCCCGGTGTCTTCCCAACACGCAAGTTGTAGGTCAACGCATTT
>JBOHQZ010001562.1:0-1309 GCA_050732275.1 bacterium | reverse complement strand
AAATCATTGATGCCAAAATGATTAAAGGCGGCTCAATGCTGCAGAAGCTTATCTTGCAATTTGATTAGCACCAGTTGACAAGCAAATTGACACACCCCAACGCCGCTGATTTTCCCTTTTTGCTCATCTACGGCATTTTTATTCATAAGTCTGCATAAAATTGCAAATTGTGCAAATTGATTTTCATTTCGTATTGCAGGAATTGCGCTTTTTCTTGAGCCGGCATCGCGTTGAGTTCGCGAAACCGTTATGCCCAAAACTCCATGGCGTCATTCTTTGCTGGCATGCGGCTTGCATAAAACAAGATCGAAAGATTGATTCGAAAAATAAATCGATAAACAGGAGAGATTCAAATGACTCAACAAACCAGAAATTTTTTGACATCTTTGCTGCCGGCGTTGCTGGTGATGGTTTTGGCAACCACGGCATCGGCGCAGCTTGGTTATGGATTTGGCCAGAACAAAGTACATTACAAAAACTTTGATTGGAAGGTGCTGCGCACCGAGCACTTTGACGTGCATTATTATACCGAAGAAGCCGAGGCTGCTCTCGACGCGGCGCGCATGGCCGAGCGCGGCTATGATTACCTGAGTGACGTGTTGGAGCATAAAATTGCCAGGCGCATCCCTTTGGTGCTCTATGCCTCGCTCAACGATTTTCAGCAAACCAATGTCGTACAAGACCTGCTCGGCGACGGCACGCGTGGCGTTACCGAATCGCTGAAAGATCGCGTGACCCTGCCGATTACCGGCTCGTACCGCGAGTTCAATCACGTGCTGGTTCACGAACTGGTGCATGCGTTTCAATTCGACATTCTTTCGAATGGCAAGGGTCAGCTTTCCGTCGGGCGTTTCGATCCGCCGCTGTGGTTCATGGAAGGCATGGCCGAGTATCTCTCCGTCGGCATGGACAACACGACACGGATGTGGGTCCGTGACGGCTTGTTAAATGACAAACTGCTCTCGGTGCAACAGCTCAACGGCGCCTTTGACATTCGCGTTTACCGGCTTGGTGAATCGTTGTGGAATTATGTCGGCGAGACGTATGGGAAAAAGAAAGTCGGCCAGATTTTGAAAAGCGCCGTGAACTTTGGCGACGCCGAGCGCGCGTTCAAGGCGCAAATCGAAATGGATTTTAAGCAACTGACCAAAGCTTGGCACGAGGCCGTGCGCAAGCAAGTGCTGCCGGCGGATAGTTCGTTGCAACGTCCCGATCAGATCGCGCAGCAAATCACCAGGCAAGAGGGCTATTTCCATCGCATGAATCTCGTGCCCGCGGTCAGTCCGGATGGCAAGAGCATTGCTTACAT
>JBOHQZ010001561.1:0-1312 GCA_050732275.1 bacterium | reverse complement strand
ATGGATGCTCTACGATTGCCATGCCAACTTCGGTTGATTGGCCATGCAGCATGGAAAAAACTCCCTCCGGCATGTTCGTTTTCTGGATGGCATTTTGAATGGCACAAGCAATCATTTCGCAAGTGCCAGGGTGCGCCGGATGCGCCTTGACAACAATCGGGCAACCCGCGGGCAACGCTGATGCTGTGTCGCCGCCCGCAACCGAAAAAGCCAATGGAAAATTGCTCGCGCCGAATATGCCAACCGGTCCCAACGCTTTTTGCATACTGCGAATATCCGGTTTGGGCGCCGGCTGTCGTTCGGGTTCCGCCATATCGATACGAGCGTCTACCCATGAGCCTTCGCGCAACAGTTGGGCGAATAATCGCAATTGGTTTACCGTGCGCCCTCTTTCTCCGGTCAATCTGGCTGCCGGCAGACCGGTTTCTTCGTTGCATCTTTGGATCAGGCCATCGCCGAGCGCCACGATTTCATCCGCGATTTTTTCCAGAAACAACGCGCGTTCCCGTCCGCTGCGGGCGCTGTATTGCGGGAAAGCCTCTTCAGCTTGCTGAATCGCCGCATCGATTTCCTGCCGGGTCGCTTCATAAAATGGCGGCGATAGATTCGCGCCGGTGGCGGGATTGACGGCCTGAAAAGTAACCGTTCCCTGTCCTGAGCGCTCGTTGCCGATAAAATTGTGTCCGGTGATTTCCATAGTTTTGTTTCATGTCGCAAGTGAAGTCCGACTTCGCCACCCTTGCTATTTCACTTTATTGACCAGCATGCCAATCGGTTGAATGGTGATGCGAATCTCATCACCACTTTGTAAGCTGAAATCATTCGGTGGAACGATGCCTGTTCCCGTCATGAGCAAGCTGCCGTGCGGAAAAGAACACTCGCGATACAAATAGGCAACCAACTCCTCCGGCGTTCTTTTCATTTGTTTGATGTCCACGCTGCCGGCGAAGACCGGCCGAAGTAGCGCAGACATCTTGTCTGCCGCAGGCGGGACGCCTGCGCTACGTTTCTCCCCGTGCGTGATATCTTGCAAAAGCGGCGCGTTTGTTCTTACAATTTCAAGATGAATGATCGTGTCTGCGGAAAGCGGTTCTTCCGTCACATAAATGCACGGGCCGAGAGCGGCGCAGCCGTCATACGTTTTCGCCTGCGGCAGATAAAGCGGGTTCTCGCCCTCGATGCTTCTTGAGCTCATGTCATTGCCAATGGAGTAACCAACGATTTTGCCACTCGAAGTGATCATGAGCGTAAGCTCCGGCTCGGGAACATTCCAAGTGGAGTCCTGACGAATTCTGACTTTGCCGCCGGAGCC
>JBOHQZ010001560.1:0-1314 GCA_050732275.1 bacterium | reverse complement strand
CGCTCTATCAAACCATGAACCTGACTTTCGCGGATCGGGATTTCTACTACGGCGATCCTTATTTCCCGCCGGAGGAGCCCATCAAAGGCTTGCTCTCCAAAGAATACGCGAAAGAGCGCAGCAAGCAGATTGCTTGGGAAAAGAACGATCCGAACGCCAAACCCGGCGATCCGTATCCGTTCGAGGGAAAGAAAAATCCCTTTATGCATTATTTACAGAGATGGTCGAATGTCGATACGAGCAAAACTTCTATTGTAAATGAAGAAAGCTTTTTTGCCGGTACCACCTCCATTCAAGCGGCGGACAAAGAAGGCTGGGTGATTTCCGTAACACCGAGCGGCGGCTGGATTCCGGCGTGCATCGCGGGCAATACCGGCATCGGCATGAGCCAACGCATGCAGAGCTTTGTGCTGGATGAAAGTGAAAATCCATTCAACGTCCTCACGCCGGGAAAGCGGCCGCGAGCAACTTTGACGCCGACTCTGGCGATCAAAGAAGGCAAACCTTTTCTCGCTTTCTCGGTGCAAGGCGGCGACACGCAGGATCAAAATCTGTTGCAATTTTTCCTGAATATGGTGGAGTTCGGGATGAATGTGCAGGAAGCCTGCGAAGCGCCGAACATCACGAGTTATCAGATGCGCGACTCGTTTGACAAACACGAAACCTTTCCAGGCAAGCTGACGCTGAATGATGAAGTGCCGCCATGGGTTAGAACCGAGCTGGCAAAAATGGGCTATAAGATGGATTATAGAAAGAGAACTTCCGGTCCGATTACGGCGATTTATTTTGACTGGAAAAACGGCAGCTTCTGGGGCGGCGCGAGCAATCACGGGGATGATTACGGGATTGCGTGGTGATATGCAAGCAAAAGAACAAGTAAAAGTTATACTTGTTAAGGGTTGTTTTGAGTCATGCCCGCGAAGGCGGGCATCCACAAACGCCTAAAAATCATGAATTCCCGCTTTCGCGGGAATGACTCGGAAGAGTAAAATTCTTAGCCTAAACGAGTATAAATTGCGAGGTGAGAAAAAGCATCATCATTAGCGGATCACAATCAGCTTTTGTATCTTGGTTTGTTGTCCGGCTTGTAGCCGATAAAAATAAATTCCCGATGCCACCTTCGCGCCGAGCGTATCGCGGCCATCCCAAGCGCGTTCGTGGAGTCCTGCCGCCAACCGCCCGGTCGAAATGGTGCGAATTTTCTGGCCGAGCTGATTGTAAATCGTCAATGAAATTTCCTCCGGGCGCGGCAAGGCAAACCGGATAACCGTGGCGGCATTGCGCTGCGCCTCGCTGAAAAATGGGTTGGGAAAG
>JBOHQZ010001559.1:0-1317 GCA_050732275.1 bacterium | reverse complement strand
CATGGGCATCGCGCTGGCCGAATTTTTTCTGCCAACCTTCAATTCGCTCGCGAACAAAACTTTGGCGATTCATTATCCAGGCAATTGGCCGATTTACGGTGTCATGGCGGGTTTGGTATTGTTTGTTGCTTTTGTCGCCGGCGGTTATCCGGCAGTTTTTCTGTCCGGTTTTCAACCCATAGCTATTCTGAAAAATCGTCTCGCGCTTGGCAGCAAGCATCGCTTGAGCCAGGCTCTCGTCATTGTGCAATTTTCACTCTCCGTGCTACTGATCGTCTGCGCCATGATCATGTCCGGCCAGCTTCGCCATCTCAAAACGCAAAATCCCGGTTTCAACGAAGAGCAAATCGTCGTGATTCCCACCAACGCGCGCGGTGAGGAAGGCGAGCAAATACTCGAGCGCTATCGGCAAAAGCTGCGCGGTTACAGTAGTATCGCCGGCCTCACCGGCAATTCTAACGGTTTCAACAAAGAGCAGACGTGGCAGTCATTCGGCACGAAAGACGGCGCGAATTGGCAGGTGAATATCATGCGCGTCGATAAAAATTTTGTCAAAACCATGGGCATGGAGATTGTGCAGGGCCGGGATTTCTCGCCGGAGATGACTTCGGATGTCACACAGGTCGTGATCGTCAACGAAGCGCTGGTGGCAGCGTTCGGCTGGAAGGATCCCGCCCGCAGCGGCCAAAAATTCAGCGATTTCAGTTTGGGAAATTGGCAAAATCCGATCATGAAAGAGCCGGCGATTATCGGCGTCGTGCGGGATTTCAATTATGCCTCGTTGCACGAAAAAGTCAAACCGTTGGTTCTTTATCTCGCGCCGGAAAAGGCCATCAAGTACTTTTTTGTTCGCATTACACCCGGCGATTTCGCCAGTTCGTTGGCATTGCTGCGAGAGGCCTGGCGTGAGATCGCTCCGGGAAAACCGTTCGATTATTATTTTCTTGATGAAGATTTCGACCGGCAATATCGCGCCGAAGAGCGCTGGGCGCAAATCGTTTCGTATGCGACGCTGTTTGCGATCGTCATTGCCTGCGTCGGCCTGTTCGGTTTGTCGGCTTTGGCCGTCACCAAACGCACCAAAGAAATCGGCATCCGCAAAGTTCTTGGCGCTTCGGTAGCCGGCATCATTTCCCTACTCGCCGGCGATTTTCTCAAGCTCGTCGCGATCGCCAATATTATCGCTTGGCCTGTTGCCTGGTACGCGATGAACCGCTGGCTACAAAACTTCGCTTACCGCATCGACATCGGCTGGTGGATGTTCGTACTCGCCGGCGGGCTGGCGCTGCTGATCGCGTTCGTGACGGTGAGCACGCA
>JBOHQZ010001558.1:0-1317 GCA_050732275.1 bacterium | reverse complement strand
GACGTAATCATCCAAAAACTGATATTGAAACGGAAATTGGGGCGCGAGCTGCTGCCAGGCTTTTTCCAGAGAAGCGAGCGTACCTGAAATATCTTGGGGCGCGATCTTCACCGAAATCTCGTAAAACCAGCGCGGCCAGTACATCATCACCTCGGGGGAAATCGCTTCGTGCATAGATTGATGATGGAAGTCTTTCGTCACGCCGATGATCGTGCCTTCGATGTCATTCACCCCGACCGTCACTTTTTTGCCGATGGCCTCTTCCGGATCACGCAGGCCCAGTTGTTTTAGCGCTGCTTCATTGATGATGAAAGCCTGCATCGCATCAGTGGAAATCTGCGGCGAAAAATTTCTTCCCGCCAGCAGCTTCAGACCGAAACCTTCGAGAAAATTATAATCGACGAAATTCAATTGAATGTCGAAGCGCTGCTCGTCCGCCCTGCCGCGCGGAAAAAGCTTCGAGCCAAATTCATTTCTCCCCACCGGCGCAGCGAAGCAGGCAATGGCGTCACGCACCTTCGGGTTTTTCAGAAACTCATTTCTGATCACCTGATAATTTTTCCGGATGGATTCGTCGCGCAGCGGAATAACGAGGGTAAGCTCGCGGTCGAAGCCGAGGTCAGCCTGCCTGACGAAGCGCAATTGCTCGCGGATGATCAAAGTCGAGGCGATTAAAATGACGGAGATGGCGAATTGCGCCACGACCAGAATCCGGCGCAACGCGAACGCGCCTTTGCCGGCGCGACGACCCGCCTTGATTCCCTTCAAGCTTTCCGCCGGTTGAAAGGCCGAGAGCACAAAGGCCGGATAAATGCCCGCGGCCACGCCGACGAGCAAGGTGAGACCGGCAATGCCGAAAATCGCCAACGCATTTTTCTCAAAAGAGAAGTCGATGCTTTTGCCGATCAAATCGGAAAATTTCGGCAACAGCAATTCGACCAAGCCGAAACTCAAAGCCAGCGCCACTCCGCAGTGCAGAAGCGATTCTCCCAAGAATTGTTTGACGAGCTGAGAGCGCTCCGCGCCGAGCACTTTGCGCAGGCCGACTTCCTTCGCGCGCCGCGTCGCCCGCGCCGTGGAAAGATTGATAAAGTTGATGCAGGCGATCAACAGCACCAGCAAAGCGAGCGTGCCGAGCACGACGAGATTGGTGATCGAATTATTCGGCTCGATTTCAGTTTCATATTGCGAATGCAGATGAATCTGGCGCAGCGGCTGCAGGAAGAGACGCCGAGATTCATTCGATTGATCCTTCGCATGCTTGTCATAAAAAGGCGCGAGCCTTTGCTCCAATTGCGCAACGTTTTCTTGCGGCGA
>JBOHQZ010001557.1:0-1320 GCA_050732275.1 bacterium | reverse complement strand
GTGCGGGCCGTGCCGCGAAGAGCTGCCGGAGCTGGATCGCGTGCAGGAAAAATTCCGCAAGCGCGGTTTTGCCGTGGTGGCGGTGACCGTGGACAATGAGTTGGAAAACATCCGCGGCTTTTTGAAAAAGTACGACCTCAAGCTGCAAGCGCTGTGGGATCGTCGCAAAAAACTGGCGGATGCATATAAAGTCGAAAAGATGCCAAGCAGTTATCTCATCGACCGTAACGGCGTCATTCGTTTCGTCCATCTCGGTTACAACGCGGAAGAGCTGAAGCGCATCGAGGCCGAGATCGATGAGATGCTCGGGAAACCATAACACAGACTGCCCCGCCTCGGCGGGGACAAAGAAAAGTGAAGTCGGACTTGCACGATGAGATTCTCAAAAGACTGGAAAATTTTTTTGTGCAAGTCCGACTTCATATGCCTTGCGTTCGGAGTGCGCGCTTAACGGTGCTGGAACTTTTGCTGGCAAAGCTGAAGCGTCGCGCTCCATTGTAACCCCTGCGGGCGCAGCCAGCCGGCCCGGTTGAGAGGACAATTAAAAACAAAGTACCTTCAGTTATTTAAGGAGAATTCATGAAGCGGAATTGCCGTATTTCAATTATCATTCTTTTGCTTTGGGCCCTTCAAGCGTTCATCAGCGGTTGCGCCACCGTCAAGCCGTACGAGCGCGAATACCTGGCGCAACGCATTATGGATTTTGACAAAGAAAAGATCGAAGAAGCCAAAGAGCGCCATTGGCTCGAGACGCTCGAAGGCAGCACCGGCGGAATGGGAGGTTCTGGCGGAGGTTGCGCGTGTAATTGAGAAAAAAGTGAAGGCGGATTTGGGCGCGGCTATCCATCTAATTTAACAAAAGCTCACCGCGCAAGTCCGACTTCGCTATGCTTCGCGATATCGAAAGCACGTCACCACATGATCATTAACCATCCCCACGGCTTGCATGAAGGCGTAGCAAATCGTCGAGCCGACGAAGGAGAAGCCGCGTTTTTTTAAATCCTTGCTCATCGCGTCCGACTCGGCGGTTTTGGGTGGAATTTCTTTTAGGCTTTTCCATTTATTCTTTTTCGGCTTTCCATCCACAAATTGCCAAATGTAGCGATCGAAGCTGCCGAACTCTTTTTGCAATTCGAGAAAAGCGCGGGCATTTTGAATTGTTGCCGCAATTTTAAGTCGATTGCGCACGATGCCGGGGTCGGTGAGCAATTTGGCAACTTTGGCCTTATCGTATTTCGCAATCTTCTTCGCGTCAAAGTGATCAAAAGCTTTGCGATAATTCTCGCGCTTCTTCAAAATGGTGGACCAGCTTAATCCCGC
>JBOHQZ010001556.1:0-1320 GCA_050732275.1 bacterium | reverse complement strand
AATTAAAAACGGATGTGGCTGAAAATGAACGCACCGGTGCAACGCTTTTGTCATTTGCGCTCGAGCAGAATTATCCCAACCCCTTCAATCCATCGACGACGATCAAGTACGATTTGGCGCAACCGGTCGAAGTCAAGTTAGTGATTTACGACATGCTGGGCCGGCGCGTGCGCACGCTGGTGGATCAACCTCAGCAAGCCGGGCGCTATGCGATCACGTGGGACGGCCGCAACGAGCAGGGGCAAAATGTGGCGAGCGGAACGTTCATTTATCAACTCAGTGCGGGTGATCGCTCGGGACAAGCTTTTGTGCAGACGCGCCGAATGGCGCTGGTGCGATAAGGTTAATCGTTTTATGGATGAAGCCCGGCTGGCGCCGCCTAATTTGGTTCAGTTTTGCGACTCTGGCGCGTGCAAGCCGGACTTCACAAATGTTTCTTCACATTTTTATGAAAGGAGTATCGTGATGAATCGATTCTTTATGCTTCCGTTGTTGACTGCGCTGATGGCAACGATCGGCTGTGATCCCGATCAAACCAGAAGTCTGGTTTCACCGCATGAATCGGCAGAAGCCGATGCGCAAATTTTAAAGAGAGGCGGAAATAATCCGCCGTCAGGCCTGTGTGCCCCGGACCAAAGCCAAGTTGACTTTGGCGGAATCGGCGGCGGTTCCATCATTGTCTCGAATGAACAACTGGTGGCGCAAACGTTTACCGCCGGCACGACCGGAAAACTGTGCAGAGTTTCATTTCACATTCGAAAAAATCTGGGGCAAGATTGTGACGGCAACCCCGTTGAGCCGGGCAAATTGATTGTCCAAATTCGTACCACCGAGTCAGGCACGGCCTTGGTGTTCGGCGGAAATTATGGCTCAACCACAGCTTTGATCCCCAGTGGAACCATTCTCGCCAACGAAACCGTGCGAGCCGCGAATGTTCCGAACGACTTTGGGTGGATTGACGTTGAATTCTCTGCGCCTGCAGGTGTGACGGCAGGCCAAAGATATGCCCTGCTTCTCACCGCAAAGGCAGTACGGCCGGACAACGCCTGTGACGAGGATGATCAATCTCTCGCCGACTATAGCTGGACAGAGGCACGCGGACCAGACGGCAGCGACCTCTATCCCGCCGGTCAAATGTTTGCCATCAATAATAACCTAGGGGCGTGGTCGGTTTCGGATTTGCCATCGTTTCCTATTTTTGATGAGCTCCTGTTCAAAACTTATGTTCAATCTCCTTCAGCGCAGGATTTATTGTGTACGTTGATTTCTGCCGTTGAAGGCTTGCGGAACGACGGCGTGCTCAATCGCGGACAGGCCAAT
>JBOHQZ010001555.1:0-1326 GCA_050732275.1 bacterium | reverse complement strand
CCTCATCGCGGCGCGGCGCTTTCAGCCAAATCATCGCGCCAACCGAGGCAAAAAGTATGAGCAGAGCCGGCATGAAAACATAAAGAGAACGCTGTGATAATCGCGCGAAGCTTGTTGTCTTTGATTTTCCATCAATAATCGGCAAATCATTTCCTTTGTCATACCGCGCCGCATCTTCCGCCAAAATTTTTTCCACCGGTGCAATCAAACGATATCCCCTTTTGGAAATGGTCTCGATGATTCTCGGATGTTTGGCATCATCGCCGAAAATTCGGCGCAGTTTGGAGACGGCCTGATTCAACGAATGCTCGGTGACCACCACCTCCGGCCACACGCTGGCAATCAGTTCATCTTTAGAAACCGTGTTCCCGTGATGCGCGATCAAGCACAGCAAAACTTGCATGTGCTTGGGCTCGAGCTTGGCCTCCTCGTCGTTACGAACGAGGCAATTGCGGTTGGGCTGGATGATCCAATCCTCAATTTTATAGGCGGCGAATTGGGGTTGATCTGAGTTCATCATAAAAACTTGAGAATTTCCTGAGCTTTTCATCAAGCTATGCTTGCGAATTTTGCATTATTTGTATGTAGCCGCAGGCTGAAATTCCAACACTACTTAGACATCGATCAAGTGAATAGTGTTGCAGTGTTCACCAAGCACGTGATGATGTGTCTTTAAAAAGTGCAATTGGTGTAAAAAAAAAGCAAAACATTTCTCTCCGAGAGACACCGAAGACACCGAGATTCGCCGAAAAAGATTTTGTCCGGCGACACTCGGTGATTTCGGCGAAATTCGGCGGATGAGCTTTTTCATGTAAAAATCGCGCTACGCAATGAAAACAAGATAAGAGGAGACGGCATGTCATACAAACAATTTTTTCTCGCGCTTGGTTTTATCGTTTCAATTTGGATACGCGCGGCAACGGCGCAATGGGTGAACCAGAGCAGCGGCACGACCCAAACTTTGCTGGGAGTTTCATTTGCCAACGCGAACACCGGCACGGTCGTGGGCGTAAATGGCCTTGTTCTGCGCACGATCAACGGCGGAACCAGTTGGGTAAATCAACCCAGCGGCACCACGCGATTTTTACGCAGCGTTCACTTCGTCGATGTGAATACAGGAACTGTCGTTGGAGAATCCGGTTTGATTTTGCGAACGACGAATGGCGGAACGAATTGGAGCAGCCAATCCAGCGGCACCACGAATACTTTCGTTCACACGTACTTCGCTGATACCAACACGGGTACGGCGACCGGATTGAATGGCACGATTATGCGCACGAACGATGGCGGCGCGAATTGGCTCGCACAAACCAGCGGCACGACGGT
>JBOHQZ010001554.1:0-1328 GCA_050732275.1 bacterium | reverse complement strand
CTTTCAGCAAATTCCGGAGTACGAGCAGCTTTATCGCCGCGATGAGCTGAAAGTTTCCGAAGCCGCCGGTTTGCAGGGTCCGTTTGCCAACCCGGATTTGAATCCACAGCGGACGACGATGTACGAACTGGGCATTCAACAGCAGCTTTCCGACAATATCGGTATCGACATTACGGGTTTCTATCGTGACATTCGGGATTGGATTTCGACCGGGGCGCCAACACCGGTTGCGATAGCCGGCGTTTCGTATGCGCGCAAGATCAATCGCGATTTTGCCAACGTGCGCGGCATTACGCTCGCGGCAAATCGGCAACTCGCCGGCAAATTCTCTTTTAGCGTTGATTATACTTTCCAAATTGTACAGGGCACCAATTCGACGCCTGAGGAGGAATTTTTTTCGCAACAGGGCGGCGCCGAGCCTACGCGCGCGCTCACGCCGTTGGATTGGGATCAACGCCATGCACTCAATGCCACGCTGTTTGTTGGTGATAAAAATTGGGGCGTGAGCATGCTCGAGCGCTACAATTCCGGCCAGCCCTATACCCCCTCCATTGTCACGGCCGTTTCGACCGGCCGTAACATTCTTTCCGGTCTGCAGCAAAACAGCCGGAATAAGCCGAGTCGTTTTACGGTTGATTTGACCGGATTCAAGAATGTCAAGATCAGAGCCTTTGACGTTCAGGTTTTCGCCAAGGCTTTCAATATATTCGATTCCAAAAATCCGGTGAATATCTTTACGGATACCGGCAAAGCGGATGTGACGTTGGAGGGAAACCCCGACGCCGATCCGGCGTTTTTTGCGCGGCCTGATTATTATTCCGAGCCGCGGCGCGTGCAGCTTGGCGCGAAAGTGAGTTTTTAGAGTTCGTAGTAGCGCCTTTAGGCGCCGGTGTTATAAGCTGCAAACAAGGGTGATTGAGTAGCGAACAATTTGCCCCTAAAGGGGCTACTACAAACATCATAATCGAGAGGGATGGATTCGCATGATGAGTCAAGAGCTAAAAACATGCCGATTGAGTTGGATTCCGACTTGGCACAAAACGCTGCCGGTGTTTGTTTTAATTCTGCTGTCGATTACCACGAGTTTGGCCCAAGTTGGTCAGCATGTCCCTTCAGATCATCGCGGCGATGCCAATTTCCGGCGCAAGTCCAACATTGATGGCAACAACGTGCGCGCCACGGTGTTCAACTTCGGCTTCAGTGGCCGCACGAGCGATCGGCCGGACGAGATTCCCTACGAATGGCCGAAAAACACCAAACGTATTTACGTGGCGTTGGTGGCAATTTGGCTCGCCGGTGAAGTGACCGACGACAATGGCAATACCATT
>JBOHQZ010001553.1:0-1331 GCA_050732275.1 bacterium | reverse complement strand
GTCTCGTCCATCACCCGAAAATACGGATCGATGCGCGCCTCGATGGGATACTCGCGCAGCAGCGCCGCGCAAAACGCATGAAACGTGCTGATACGGTTCTTGAGAAAATCGTCGCGCAGTTTTTTGAAATGCTCGTCGCCGGTCTTTTCAATCTCGCGATCGATGGCGGCGTAAACGCGCTCCTTCATTTCCACCGCCGCCTTGTCGGTGAACGTCACCACCATCAAGCTATCGAGCGGCAGCCGCTGCTCGCGCAAAATTTTGATCATCCGCCGCGTGAGCACCGCCGTTTTGCCCGCGCCAGCGCCGGCGGAAACGCATAGGTTGCGTGCGGTATCAGTGGCGAGATGTTGAAAAAGGGTGGGGAAGAATTTTTCTGTGGGCATGGATATAATCCAGCATTCTCTTGCTCGAGAATTGTGCAAAAGTCAGATACGGAATGAGGCAAATAAAGACATCCATCACGCCAGCAAGGGCGGCTCCTCAAAAATGGCAATCACTTTATAAGGAGCGGCGTCTTTCTCGATTTGATGCAAAAGCGCTTTTTGATCAAGACTTTTATTGGGATGCAAATAAACCTTGATGGCATTTTCCGACGGGCTGATTCCAAACCCATGAATGCCCAATTGGCTTTTTAAGTATTGGCCTCTCAGGCGCTTTTTGACAGTGTTTAATGAGGTAGTCATGTGTTTATGCTCACCATCAAAAATGCCGGCAGGGATTGAATAACATCCGTTAATATGCCATCGATCTGCTTAGGCAAAATATCCCTCTCCGGCAGCAGAGACGCGGCGACTTTTTGAACGACGTAAAGACGCACGCAAGGATCTTTGGTCGTCACCCCGTTTACGACTTTATAACCAATGCCGACCCCGTGGACGTTTCTCCCGGCGGAGGCAACGACTGCCCTTACACTACGCGTTGAAGCCATGCCGACAACGCCACCGGAAAACCCTTTGCGAAGCAAGCGGCCGCTTAAAGCTTGTTTGGCTTTTAGGAGATCTTCCAAGTTGTTCATTTTCGTAACGGGATTACGATGTTTATTGCGTCTAAAATAAAATAGAAGTTTTTTTCCGTCCAAGCAAGCGAAAAATTAAAATACTCATCATTGCTGCGTCTGATTTCGCGATCGATGGCGGCGTAAACACGCTCCTTCATTTCCACCGCCGCTTTGTCGGTAAATGTCACCACCATCAAGCTATCCAGCGGCAGCCGCTGCTCGCGCAAAATTTTGATCATCCGCCGCGTGAGCACCGCCGTTTTGCCCGCGCCAGCGCCGGCGGAAACGCATAGGTTGCGTGCGGTATCAGTGGCGAGATGTTGAAAAAGGG
>JBOHQZ010001552.1:0-1333 GCA_050732275.1 bacterium | reverse complement strand
ACCGATCGCGGCGCTCTTCTTTTATTTTCGCCAAGGCCTCGTTGACCATTTGCGCCAACGCCGCTGCGCGTGCAGGGCTCTCAATGTGTGTTCCCGGCGAGGTGAACGTCAGAATCTGCTTGTCAATCCCCATTTTTTTGAGAACCGTTTCGCGGTACGCAATATCCCGGTGCCCCGGCACGGCGATGTTGTAGTCACCCGGATAATGAAGCAGCGGATTTTGATCCGCGTCAAAAGTCACCTTCACATTGCTGGGGCCGGCTTGTATGGCCTGGAGGTATTCCGGTGGGTAAAAGTGATTATGGAAATCGATGATCGTCATGTTGTCTCCTTGGCGAGGGGAGTGGGGACTTTCTAGTCCACACGTGCATCGCGGACAAGAAAGTCCGCGCTCCCTCTTTCTCATGAAATTTTTGACACTACCGTTGAATATTAGCAAACGAAATAACAAAATCTCCAACAGCTAAAATATTCGCTGGTCTTAATTCATCCGTTGGGGGGAAATCTGATTTGGTTGCTGCTCGCCCGCGTTGTGCTTTGCCCAGAAATAATAAACCGGCAACCCGATGAGGACGAAAGACAAGCCCAACAAACTTTCAACCAAGTTTGACCAAATTTGATTCAGTACAATAGCGAAGGAAGAGAGAATGAACACTGCCGGCACGAGCGGATAACCCCAAACAGAGTAATGCCGCGCGAGATTCGGCCGCCGGCGCAAGATGAACAGGCCGATGGCCATGACGCCGAAAAAAATCCATTCCGTATAAATGACACGGGTAAACAGCGCGCGGTACGTGCCGGTGCCGACGAGAATCGCCGACCAGATCGCTTGCACGATAATCGCCCGATGCGGCGTGCGAAATTTCGGATGGATTTCGCCGAGCCACCGAAACAACAGGCCGTCGCGGGCCATGGCAAAATAGACGCGCGGCCCGGCGAGAATAATGCCGCTCAGCGCGCCGAACGTCGAGAAGATGACGAGGCCGGACATGATAGCGCCGCCGCCAAAACCGAGCACGGCATTCGCGGCGTCGGCAGCGACCCGTGTCGAGGAGGCGACGGTTGCAAGCGGAAGCACGTGCAGATAAGCCGCGTTCAAAGCCATATAACAACCCGCCACGATCAACGTTCCGAGCACCAGCGCGCGGGGAATCGTCCGGTGCGGATTGACGGTTTCCTCGGCGTTGTACGTCACCATGTGCCAGCCGCCGAAAGCAAAAAGACCGGCTACCAGCGCCAGCGCGAATTCTCGAAAATTTATTGGGACGGCAACAGCATCTGCCGGCATGGCGTTCACCGGTGAACGGGGGCCAAGCGCAAAACCCAGCACGAT
>JBOHQZ010001551.1:0-1334 GCA_050732275.1 bacterium | reverse complement strand
ATTATCGTAAAGCCAAAGCCGATGCCGAATTATTGGTGGCAGAAATCGTGAAAAGCGGCGGCAACGCGGCAGCATTTCAAGCCGATGTGGGAAACTTCGCAGAAACAGAAAAGATGGTCGCCGCGGTCTTGCAGCAGTTCGGGCAAATCGATATTCTCGTCAACAACGCCGGCATTTGGACCTACGGCGCGATTGACACGATGTCCGAAGACGTTTGGGACGAGACGATGGACGCGAATTTGAAAAGCATTTACAACTGTTGCCGCCTCGTGGTGCCGCACATGAAAGTGCGTCGCAGCGGCAAAATCATCAACATTGCCAGCACGGCCGGACAGCGCGGCGAGGCGCTTCACTCGCATTACGCTGCCACCAAAGGCGCCGTCATTAGTTTCACCAAATCGCTGGCGCCGGAGCTGGCGCCGCACAACATTCTCGTGAATTGCGTCGCGCCGGGATGGGTGGCCACGGATATGTCCGATGCTACCATTGTCGAAGAAGGTGAGAAAATCACCGGCCTCATTCCGCTGGGCCGGCCAGGAAAGGCCGAAGAGATTGCCGGTGCCATTTTGTTTCTCGCTTCGGATCTGGCCTCGTACATCACCGGGGAAATTCTCAATGTCAACGGCGGCAATGTCCTCGTCGGATGACATCTTTGTCAAGTGAAATCTTTGTCGCAGACAACGCGCCACGCGGTGCAAAAAAAGCAAAAAAATTTGGCTCACGGAAAAGAACTCTCACGGAAATGAATTCATAAAAATCTATTCCGTGAGAGTTCCATTCCGTGAGCAATCTTTTTGGTTGCGGCTTGTCCGCGTTGGGCCGTATTCAATCGTGATGTGCTATGTTCTCATCACACCGCTTGCCAGACTTTTTCCCGGTTGGCAAGCTGCCACTCGGCTTTTTGCAGGCGCTGTTGAAAAAATATGCCAAACCGTCGGGCGAGAGCCACGGGGTGAAAGTCGGCGCGGGGCTTGGCAGAGACGCCGCGGTCATCGAGTTGGGCGACCGCTTGCTCATTGCGAAAACCGATCCGATCACGTTCGTAGCGGAAGACATCGGTTATTACGCGCTGCACATTAACGCCAATGATGTGGCGTGTATGGGTGGCGAGCCGAAATGGTTTTTGGCGACTTTGCTGCTGCCGGAAACCACCACGACAACGGCTTTGGTTGAATCGATTTTTCAACAGCTCGGCGAAGCTTGCAAAAAGATTGGCGTCACGTTGTGTGGAGGACATACCGAAATCACTGCCGGCTTGGATCGTCCCCTCATCGCCGGCTGTTTGCTAGGCGAAGCGCCAGCCAGCCGTTTTTTTTCTCCGGAACGTATTGAAG
>JBOHQZ010001550.1:0-1334 GCA_050732275.1 bacterium | reverse complement strand
GTCTTCGGAAAGCTGATAATTCGGCATGCGCTGAACCACGGCTTCCGTGGCGTACACACGCGAATTTTTCAATTTGCCGGTCGTCCAGCCATGCCAGGTTTTTCCCTTCACTTCACCGTTCGCCAGCGCATCACCGAAGAAGAGTTCCTCCGGCAATTTGGCGCCAAATTCATTGAGCGAAACGGAGACGCGGCTCTCGTTTTCCATGCCTTTAATCAGGTGGCAGCCGTGGCAGCCGAAGTTGCGCACGACGGCCTTGCCCTCGGTAATGAGCTGCCTATCGTTCAAATCCGGCAACGCTTTGGCATAATCCTCCGGCAGGGTTTTGCCTTGCCCGGAGGCCATTAAATAGGCGGCGACATCGGCCGCTTCCTGATCGCTCAAGCGCAGGTTCGGCATGCGGGTTTGCGGAGAATAATGCTTGGGATTTTTGATCCAATCGTACAGCCAATCTTCCGATACTTTCATCGCCACGGTCGAAAGATCCGGCCCGATGTCGTAAGGCAGGCCGTCCGTGCGCCGGGCGCGATCTTCTTCGGTGACGACGTGGCAGGCTTTGCAGCCGACATTATCGACGAGCTGTTCGCCGCGGATAGCATTGCCCGCGAGCTTTTTGCCGACCGGCTGCCAATTGCTCTCATCCTGTAACGAATACAAAAATGCGGTGGCTGCAAGCGCTTCGCGATCGGTATACATCGGATTGGGCATGCGCGTGTGCGGGCGAAATTCCTTGTTGTTGCGCAGCCAGCCGTAGACCCAGCTCGGCTGCAGCTTTGTCGCGACGCGATAGAGGCTCGGCCCGACTTTGTCCATCGCCTCGTAGCCACGAATCTCATGACACCCGTAGCAGCCGAGGTCGAACACCATGCGCTTGGCTTTGTTCAATTCTTCTGCATGGTCGGTGAGCATTTCGCGGCCGTGGCACTTGTTGCAGCCGGCTTCGACGGATTTGCCCTCGAGCAGCGGATGCTCCCAATGCTTCACCTGGCCGTGCGCATATTTCACGTTCTGCAAAGCCGAACCCTGGCCTTCGTGGCACGGCGAGCAGCCGAATTGTTCAACCGGATGAATGGCGAGCAGCGTATCCATCGACGGATGGGTGCGGAAATGCTTCGGCCCGAACTGCTCGAAACCTTTGCGCGTCACCGCAGGATGGCAGCTTTCGCAGCGGTCGACGTTGTTGAGAAACGCGTTGAAGTTGCCTTTGACGAAATCCCGCATCACCACTTGCTTGATCTTGATCGGCCGGCCGTCGACCCGTGCAATCAGCTCGCGAAGGTTGTCGATCTCGGCGCGCATCGTTTTCATTTCACTTTCAATATCGGTTACCGACT
>JBOHQZ010001549.1:0-1341 GCA_050732275.1 bacterium | reverse complement strand
GAGCAAGCTGGTGGATAAAATAATCCAGCCGCGCGAATTGTTCCGGATTCAAGTGGCGAGTGTCGGAGCCGGAAGTGATCAGCGTTTCTCGACTGTCGAGAGAGAAATTAGCAAGATGGTGCAGCCGAACAAGGTTGACGCCGAATTTTGCCAGGCGGCGAGCAACCGTTTTCGCCATCGCGCTGTCCGGAAACGCGGCGCCGGCAACCAGATTGACGCCGACGAAGCGGACCGGCGTGCCGTCTTCGAAACGAAAATGGCCTTCCGCATCTGCCGTGAGAAATCCATGCACGCCGGCGGGCTCAGTTGAGATTGCCGGCAAAAACCAAAATGTTTTATCCTCCGGAATGAAGCCGTCATCCGCAGGCAAATTAATGGGGAACCAATCATTCGTTGATTGCGCCCGGGAAAATTTATGCGCGGAGAGGAGGATAAGAAACGCGACGAGCCATCGCTGAATTTTCATGATAATTCTCTGTTAAAACCGAACCGTAATCCCGCCGACCACCAGCCTCGGCAACATGATAATGCGATTTTGCTGGATATCCGCAGGCGCGGATTGCTCGAACTCATTTTCATCCCGCGATCGTGTTTGTGACCATAGAATTTGGTAAACGTTCCGATGATTGGCCACATTCAACCATTCCAGGTAGAATTGATAACTCGTGCCCAGCACGGCGCCGCTGAGCGTAGCGCGCAAATCGATCCGAAAATAATCGGGATGGCGACGGCTATTGCGAGGAGCATGGATAAAACGATAGGAACTTGGCCAGCGCCAATGGTTGAGGTCTTTCAAAATCGCGATGATCGGCGTATAAGGATTTCCCGTGCTATAGCGAAGAAAGCTGCTGAGCTGCACGTGCGACCCGAGATTGCACGAGAGATCGCCGGCCCAATCATGCGGCCGGTCGGTGGCGGCGGCGATCCAAGTGGTGTTGTCCAGATTTCGCATCAAGCTGCGGGCATGCGTATAGCTAAAATTGAGATGCCAAGCGGGGGTGGATTTTGACAACGCCAATTCGACACCGGTTTGCCGCCCTCTCGTTACGCGCGGCCGGTTTGCCATTAATTGTGAGGAATGCGATGCGCCGGTGGGATTCTCGCGAAATTCGAGAATCGTCCCCTCGCTCTCATCAATTGGGACGAGCAGGGAAGCCATGCTCCGAAAGTAAACACCGGCGGCCAACTGTATTTTTTTACCAAGATCAAAGGAGAAATCCGCGCTGTAAAGCGCCGCGCGCTCGTTGGGCAAATTCTGCCCGTTTTCAATCTGCATGGGCCACTCGCGGCGAAACAGACTTTGCCAATCGAGCGTTTGGTAGTAAAGTCCCCAATGCAGGC
>JBOHQZ010001548.1:0-1344 GCA_050732275.1 bacterium | reverse complement strand
AGAAGACCAGCGCTTTCTTCATCGCCGTCAACGCGTCTTTGTCACTGGCGATTGTAGTCGACGTAACGCCCGATGCTGGACTCGGTGACTTGGCCGTCGTTCCAGGTGTTTTCTGCTTATCCGGCGTCTCAGGAAGTGGCGTTACTAACGGCTCCGGCTCTTTCTCCGGCGGCTTCAGCAGCTTGTTGGCTTCCTCCACATGGCTTTTGAGCGCCTCTTCCATCCCCTTGATAAAGGATGGTCGCTTGTGTGGTTGGACACCAGACATGAACTGTTGCAGAAATTCCCGTTGGAATTGGTGGAAGACCTCATTCAGGTCAAGAACCGCCTTCGCGTTAGCCTGTTCGACGCGCACTTTCGCCAGCATCGTTGCCAATTGCTTGGTGTTGAGAAAATTGAAAGCCTTGCCGCGGCGCGCAGGATCAGTGGGGTAAAGCCCGTTGCCAAACTGCTGTAGCGCTTTCAACAGCAATAGCAATCCATTCTTGAGACCTACAACGCCTTCTTTGCGGTACCATGCAAAGCACAGCGCCAGCATGACATCAATATCTTTCGTCTCATTCTGCAGCAAGTCACTGGCAAGAGTGATGCACCGGTCATAGTTCGGCTTAACCTTGCCAATTTCAGATTTCAGTTCGAGATAGTTGGAGATGGCGTCTTTCAATTCAATGTAATCGGTCTCACTCGGGTTGGCCAAATCATTGCCTGCCGGTTGGCGTGAGGAAATCGGCTCCAACAATTTCGCCACTTCACCGGGGATTTCGAGTTCTGGCGGTTTTTGCTCGCCGGCCGGTGCTGTTGGTGTTGGCTGGGCATCTGTGCTTGGCTGCTGCTCAATCGTGGTTTGAGGGCGGCTGCCTGTGTCTTGTTGCTGGGCGCTGACCGGTGGCTGTTGATCACTCGCTGTCGTTTGCAGTTTGCTGTTTTCTTTTTGCTGTCCTTCCGTGGCTTTGACCAAGTTTGCAACGACCTGATTGAGCGTCGCCAGATTCGGGCCGTTCTTTGGAAATTGCCGGCCGCATACCGCCGTGAGCTTTTGCAGTGCGGCATTCAGGGCAATAACATCTTGTGCGTTTTGGCTCGTGATCTCTTCTTTCGCTAAGAACTTGGTGACTTTTTCACCGCTCAGGACCTGTACCGCTTTAGCGCGATGCACCGGATTCGCGGGAAATATCTTGTCCTGGTACCGTTCCAGCAGTCCCGCCGTGAGCAAGATACCGTTTTTTAAGCCGGCAAATTTTTCCGTGCGATACCACGCAAAGCCGAGCCACGCGGCCACGCGCAAATTCTTGCTGTTGTTCTTGAGCACCTGCGTCGCCCAATTGATGCAATCCACGTAATTGG
>JBOHQZ010001547.1:0-1349 GCA_050732275.1 bacterium | reverse complement strand
AACTTTATTGCTCGAAAAAAATTGGCTGGGACGCAAAGTGCTGTTCGATCAAGCGCGCCGCCGCACGCTTGCCGAAACCAAAGGCCATTATCCCGCGCCAGAGCTGGCACTCGAAGCCGTCGAAAAAGGCTTTTCTAAAGAATTGACGGAAGGCTTGAAGATTGAAGCCAATTTGCTCGGCAAAGCCATCGTTACCAACGTTTCCAAAAATCTCGTCAAAGTATTTTATCTCACCGAATTGGTCAGAAAAGATTCCGGCGTGGAAAATTATGCCGGGCCGATTCAAGAATTTCATAAAATCGGCGTGCTGGGCGCCGGCGTCATGGGTGGTGGCATCGCGCAACTGATGGCGCACAACAATCTGCCGGCGCGCATGAAGGACGTCAATCTCGCCGCCGTCGCCAAAGGCATGGAAGCCGCCGCCAAAATTTTCAGCGAATCCGTCAAGAAACGCCGCATGAAGCCGAAAGAGATGCAAGATAAAATGGCGCTCATCTCCGGCGCGGCAGACTACAGCGGCTTCAAAAATGTCGATCTCGTTATTGAAGCTATTGTCGAGATTCTTGACGTCAAAAAGAAAGTATTTGCCGAAATAGATGCGATTGTGCCGTCCCATTGCATTCTCGCCAGCAACACCTCTTCGCTGCCGATAACTGAAATGGCGAAATCCACACAACGGCCCGACAAATTTGCCGGACTGCACTTTTTCAACCCGGTGCATCGCATGCCGCTGGTGGAAGTGATTCGCGGCGAGAGCACGAGCGACGAAACCATTGCCAGTCTTGTTGCGTTTGCCAAGAAGATTGGCAAGACCCCGATCGTCGTCAAAGATTCGCCCGGTTTTTTAGTGAATCGGATTCTCGGCGCCTACATGGCTGAGGCAGGACGGATGCTGAAAGAAGGCGCCACGATCGAGCAGATCGACGAGGCCCTGCTGAAATTCGGCATGCCGATGGGACCGGTCAATCTTTTTGATGAAGTCGGGCTCGATGTGGCAGCAAAAGTTTCGCATATTCTCGAAAACGCCTTTGGTGCTCGCATGGCCGGCGAGGGCATGATGGACAAAATCGTCGAGACCGGCCGGCTCGGCAAGAAAAACGGCAAGGGCTTCTACATTTACGAAGGCAAAGACAAAAAAATCGATCCGGCCATTTACGGACTCATCGGCAAAGCCGGTAAATTTGAAGGAACTGCTGCGGAGATTCAAGATCGCTGCGTGCTACCAATGATCAACGAGGCCGCCATGTGCCTCGCCGAGGGCATCGTGCGCCGCCCGGAAGATGTGGATGTCGGCATGATTTTCGGCACGGGTTTTCCTCCCTTTCTCGGTGGCTTGTTGCGTTATGCCG
>JBOHQZ010001546.1:0-1350 GCA_050732275.1 bacterium | reverse complement strand
TGTTCAAAGATTACGTCCACATCAATCGCAACATTCCGGACGAAGTGCTGCTCGTGCTGGAGAATATCGAGCATCCTCAGCGGCTCGCGGATTTTGTGGCGGCGCACTTGCAGCGCGAAATGAAGACGAAGCAGCACCTGCTCGAATCGCCGCACGTCAAAGAGCAGCTTCTATATGTCGCCGAGATTCTCGAAAGCGAAATCGAGATTCTCGAGATCGAGCGCAACATCGAGGACAAAGTGCGCGGCCGCATTCAGCGAACGCAGCGCCATTATTGGCTGCAGGAGCAGATGCGCGCGATTCAGGAAGAATTGGGTGAAGACCCGGAGGGCGAAGGCGAGCTGGCGAAGCTGCGCGAAAAAATCAAACAAGCCGGCATGCTGCCTGAGGCGGAAGAAAAAGCTTTGGAGGAATTAGAGAAGCTCGGCAATATTCCGCCGATCTCTCCGGAAGCGACGGTGATTCGCAACTATCTTGATTGGCTGCTCGCGGTGCCGTGGAAGAATCGCACCGAAGACTCGCTCGATATTGCGCAAGCCCGGCGTATTTTGGATGAAGACCATTACAGCCTCGCAAAGCCTAAGGAGCGTATTCTCGAGCATCTGGCGGTTCTCAAGCTCGTCAAGCAAATCAAAGGTCCGATTCTGTGTCTCGTCGGCCCGCCGGGAGTCGGCAAGACCTCGCTCGGCAAATCCATTGCACGCGCCATGGGCCGCAACTTCGTGCGCGTTTCGCTCGGCGGCGTGCGCGACGAGGCGGAAATTCGCGGCCACCGCCGGACTTACATCGGCGCGCTGCCGGGAAAAATCGTTCAATCCATGAAGCGCATCAAAACCGTCAATCCGGTTTTCCTGCTCGACGAAGTGGATAAAATGAGCGTCGATTTTCGCGGCGACCCGTCGTCGGCCTTGCTTGAAGTTTTGGATCCCGAGCAAAACAAAGCCTTCAACGATCATTATCTCGAAGTCGATTACGATCTCAGCCAGGTGCTGTTCATCACCACCGCCAACGTGCGCTCGCAAATTCCCGAGCCGCTGCAAGACCGCATGGAGATCATCAATCTGCCCGGTTACCTGGAGCACGAAAAGCTCGCGATTGCGAAAGGCTTTCTCATCCCCAAGCAACTGAAAGATCACGGCCTGAGCGTGGAGAATTTGGTTTTTGACGACAAGGCGTTGCTGAAAATTATTCGCGAATATACCCGCGAGGCCGGCGTGCGCAATGTGGAGCGCGAGCTGTCATCGATTTGCCGCAAAATCGCGAAGGTGTTGGTCTCGGCAAATGGCAGCGCGGAAAAAATTTCACCCGCTCCTCTCGCAACCGATACGGCCGGTGAGGTTCGTGAATCTT
>JBOHQZ010001545.1:0-1351 GCA_050732275.1 bacterium | reverse complement strand
CAGAAGGTTTTGAACCTGCGCCTGCTCTATCGTTTGGGCCAGTTGTCGATGCAGTTGGCGGTGAAGAATGCGATCAATTACAACTACGCGCCGGTCGAGCGTGTGCTGGGCGAGGTGCGCAATTTTGCGTTTTCGATTTCGGGCGAATTTTAATAAGGCGAATCTTTACAGAAAAACAAAGAATGTCCAACGGATAAAAAGCTGCCAACGGATGTGAAGCGTTTTATTTTAAATCCGTTGGCCGCCTTTATCCGTTGGGGAATTTTTTTTGGCGCGTTGTCATCATGAAATTTACCAGTTTGAAGCTTATATTCGTTCTATCACTTCTCTTAATGTTGGGAGGAGGCTGCAGCTACGATCACGGCCTCGATCCGGTGCCGTCCCGCATCAAAGGCATGATTATTTTCGAGGGCGGGCCGCCGCCATTTTATGTGCGTGAAGCGCGCCTCGTCGTTGCTAAAAAAGTTCCGCCCGAAAATTTTACCACCGACGTCATTCTCAGCGATCCGCTCCCGTTCAACCGCGACACGTTGCACACCGGGCCGGACACCGTGCGTTACGAAGTGGTGGTCGAACCGGGAACTTACGCCATCACCGCCCTGCTCTGGCGCCGCGAGGGCCAGGCTTGGAGCATCGCGAACATTCTCGGTTTGTACGGCGTCGATTTCACCAAACAGGAATTTACGCCCAAGGAAGTGGTGATCAACAGCGATCGTCCGGTGGCGGATAGTGTTGACGTGCGCGCTTACTGGTTATTTACCCGGCGCGACGCCAGCATCAGCGGCACGATCAACTTTAAAGGCGCGTGGCGCGCTGACACGGATTTCTTCGTCCTCGGTTTTTATTCGGAGATTCCGCGCAGCCAATTCGACTATTTGAATTTTAGCTCGTTCCTTTTTGTTTTGCAGCGCGCTCCGGTCGCTTCCTATACTTATTCCGCCGCGGTCAACAGCGGCAAATACAAATTCATCGCGCTGTTTTGGAAAGGCAAGACGTCCAATCTCGCCGATATTCGGGCGATCGGCTTTTACCGTTGCGCCGGAGATTCGTTGTTGCCAGCCAACGTTGAAACCAGCACCAATATGCCAGCGGCGCAAATTAATTTCGACGCCAACTTTGCAGCTTTACCCGGCGGCATTCGTTTCTCGGCGGTCGAAAACTGCGGACAACCGTAATCATTCAGCGCGGCTCCGATTAAAACCAGCAAATTTGCAATTGCAAAAGACAACTTGAGAGATTTCAACGTGAGGCATGCAAAGACGGCCCGCGCTGTTTGGGTCCATATTTTACTAACAGTAAGTGTTTTGCTCTTTTTGCTACCGTCACCAGCCGCAGCGCAATTTTACGGCGA
>JBOHQZ010001544.1:0-1352 GCA_050732275.1 bacterium | reverse complement strand
GAAAAATTGAGAAATAAAGGCGAATCAGCAAGCCGACGGCGGCAAACATTATCACGATGGCGCTGAACAAGACGGCGATGTCGGCGACATAGAGCGGTTTGCTTGCCAGCGAACCGAACACCAGGGACGGCGTGCCCAGGTAGACGATAATTTCCGTCACGGATGTCAGGCTGATTTTCTTCCAATGAGCAAACAGAAATCCGGCGGCGATCAACAGGAAGACCGGGATGACGGCAGAAAGAGGCTTGAAGAGGTCCATGTTGAAAAAAATGGATTCGTCTTGGGATCAGAGCGCTAGCAAGATGAGGCTGAGCGCTTCGCCGAGCTCGACGACGGCGCCCAAATGGGCATGCGTGAGCACGGCATGGCGTCGATGTAGCAGACTTCGTGTCAGTAAAGTAAAAAGCGAAATGATGAGCGCGATCCAAAGTCCCTTGCGGCCGAGAAAGTACGCGGTCAGAGCGAGCGTCGCCGCCGTGCCGGCGAACAGTTGCGAAAACGTCACTTGCTCCGCGATCAGCTTGGGAATTTTGTCAAACCGAGAGTGATCGCCGTAAAGAAAAGTCAAAAGCGCCCAGCGCGCCAAGACCGGCGTCAGCAGCAAGCTCAATGTCAGCTTTTCATCCATGCTTTCAGCGGCGGCGCTTTTGAAAAGAATCACAAACACGATTGCGGCGACACCCAAGCTTTCGTACGCGCCGCCGTCATCGCCGGGCGCTTTAGTGCCGAATTCGGCGAACGTTTGCTTCAAGCCTTCGAGATGGCGCCCGCCGTTGAGAACGATCAGAAACGCGATCAGCGCGACGCTGAGGATTGCCGAATGAAGATAGGGCGCAAGCAGGTAGTTCACTAGCGCCAGCGTCAAGCCCAGAACTAAACCGACCAAGGGAAAATATTTCGCGGCACGGCCGATAATCTCAGAATTAGGCTGGACGGTGGCAAAGAAGTGCCAAATAGTTAAGTACTTGAACGCAGCTGAGAGAGTTTGCACGCAATTCTTTTTCGCCTAGAGGCGCAAAGCTGTCAATATGTCCCGCGCAGCCAAAAACGCTTTGCGGAGCAGTTTCTCTTGGCACGCCAAAAATCGAAAAATTCCGCTGTTATTTCAGCTATTTAACGATCACTTGATGCTTTACTTTTCGGCCCGTTTAAGGTACTATCTATGTCGTGATAAATCTTTCTAACCCCGGAACTTTACAGCAAAAAGTTTAAGTTAGCACTAGGTCAAAATGGCTCAAGCGAATACTCCACAAGAATCAGATTATAAAGCGGACAATATAAAAGTTTTGGAAGGCCTGGAAGCTGTCAGAAAGCGCCCAGGCATGTACATCGGCGACACCAGCGAGCGGGGT
>JBOHQZ010001543.1:0-1352 GCA_050732275.1 bacterium | reverse complement strand
ATCGGCTTTTATTCCAACTCAGTGCAAATCCCGCTGCAAAAGGAACTCGCTAATAAGCTGGGTAAGTTGTCGGGATATGATGAATATCATCTTTTCCTGTGCAACTCCGGCGCCGAAGCGAACGAGAATGCGCTGAAACTGGCTTCTTTTCACAATAAGCGCAAACTGATCGTGGCCTTTCAAGGGTCTTTTCACGGCCGCACTTCGGCCACGGTGGCGGTGACCGATAATTCCAAAATTCGCGCGCCACTCAATGAAAATCACGAAGTTATTTTCCTGCCGTTGAATGATGAAGCGGCGCTGGAACAAACCTTTCAGCGACATGACATCTGTGCGGCCATCATCGAGGGAATTCAAGGCGTGGCGGGTATTCGAGTGCCGGAGCCGCAATTCTTACAAAAGCTCCAAGCGCTGTGTCAACAAACCGGGGCGTTGTTGATTCTCGACGAAGTGCAGTCGGGATATGGGCGCAGCGGCAAATTCTTTGCGCATCAGTTCGCCGGCGTTCAGCCCGATCTCGTCGCCATTGCAAAAGGCATGGGCAATGGTTTTCCCGTTGCCGGCGTGTTGATCCATCCCAAATTCAAAGCCTCGCACGGATTGCTCGGAACGACATTCGGCGGGAACCATTTGGCCTGCGCCGCAGCGCTGGCGGTGCTGGAGATCATCGAGCGGGAAAAGCTCATCGAGAATAGCGAGAAGCTCGGCAACTACTTGTTGGGTGAATTGAGAAAGATGACGAAAGGTGTCAAGGAAGTTCGTGGTCGCGGATTGATGATTGGCATCGAGCTGGAAGTTCCGAGTGATGTAGTTAGAAAACGGATGCTCTTCGAACACAAGATTTTCACCGGCTCTTCGCACGATCCCAACACCATTCGGCTCCTGCCGCCGTTGATGCTGGCGCAGCAACATGCGGATAAGTTTCTCGAAAGCTTTGTCGCAACGATTAAAAACGTATAATCTTGATTCTGCAACGAAAAGGCTACGCCCGGAGGGGAACCGCAACGAAAAAAGCCTTGTAAACCCCACGGATTGAAGAATCCCGCTGATAAAGCAGTATCCGTTGGTCTTAATTCATCCGTTGGTGATTAAAATTTTTACACATCAAACCAACCCAAGCAATGGAACAACTTTTCACCATCAAGATCGGCGGCAACGTCATCGACCAACCCGAGGCGCTGGCCGCCTTTTTGGATGATTATGTACGGATTGATGGCAAGAAAATTTTGATTCACGGCGGCGGCAAAATTGCGACGGACATCTCTCAAGCCCTCGGCATTGAGACCCAAATGGTCGATGGACGGCGCATTACCAGCGCCGAAACGCTGAAGGTGGTTACGATGGTCTACGGT
>JBOHQZ010001542.1:0-1356 GCA_050732275.1 bacterium | reverse complement strand
AAAGCAAAAGCGCTCAAAGCCAGTGCGAGTATGCCCAGAATCAACGTCAGCTTTCGTTTCATCTGGTTTTCACCTCCTTTCGGGTGTTGGTCAAGCTATTTTTATGTTTTCATGGCTGACATCGTTTCTTTGACAACAAAGTTGACGTCGCCCAAACAGCATTCGCCTTTGGGATTTTTGATGTCACACGCGCAATGGCCGGCTTTGATCTCTCGCGCGATTTCCAACGCGGCGGTGGATTGGCCGGTTTCGTTGATCTGCTGTTTGATGCGAGCGCGTGTCCAATCGAAGCAATAGCAAACCGGAACCTCAGCGCCTTGATTTTTGACAAAAACTTTTACCGCGACATCATCGGTGGTAAAGAAAGGCATATCCTCGTTGGAGAAATAAACCACGGTGCAGGCTGGTTCCTTGCAGTAGTAATATTGCACCTTTTGAATGGAATCGATCTTCTCCGGCTTCAACAAATGTTCCAGCGTTCGGCGCTGCACCTTGCGCGAAAGCGTTCCGGATACAGGACATTCCGCTCTTGCGGGCGCAGGTGTTTTCTCTTCAACGAGACAGCAGCTTTCACCGTGATGTTGGTCGGCAGCAATCACTTCGACGGCTTGCGTGCAACAGGAATTCATTTTCATTCTCCTTTGTTTTCTTGAGCAACCGTCGCCTTGTAACCCGTTTCGTCAACGCGTTGGATCAAGGCCTCGGGCTGCACCAATGCCGGATCATATTCGACCACGCCCTGACTCGTTTCGTATTCCACACTGGCGCGATGAACACCTTTGACTTCGGAAAGCGCGGTTTGAATATGGGAAGCGCACGCATTGCATGTCATGCCTTCGATATTCAACACGACGCTGGCTTTCGGCGCAAATGCGGCGTTGGTTGCAGCAGACGGCTTGGCGGCGAGATACGGATACGCCACCGCGAGAGCCGCAATCATCGTCGCGCTCCACACGCCGATCTTGTTCCATTTGCCCGCGCCTTCGATTTTGCACGAGCCGTCTGCGCATTTCACCTTGCGTTTTCGGTAGGTGAGATAAAACGCCGCGCCGAGCAAGAGCGCCGTCAGTCCGATAAAATACGGGCGATATTTTTCAAAAGCGGAAAAGACGCCGAGGCTTCCAGCGCCGGCGAGCGCCAACACCGCAGGGCCAATGCAGCACAGCGAGGCGACGATGGCGGTCACGATACTACCGGCGGAGGATAAAGTGGTTTTTTGCATTGGTTATCTCACAACGCGGACGAGCCGCAACCAAACAGGTTTAATCAGCTCAATCCGCTTTATCCGCATACAAAAAATAGTAAGCGGATTGAGCTGATTAAGCGGATAAATTTTTTGTTTTTACACAGATTTGC
>JBOHQZ010001541.1:0-1358 GCA_050732275.1 bacterium | reverse complement strand
TCAAAAAACTGCGCGACGATTTTCTCAAGAACCGTATCAGCACGTTTCATGCGTTTTGCGCGGCGCTGCTGCGCGAGTATCCCATCGAGGCGCGCATCGATCCGTATTTTCGGGTGATGGACGAGACTGACAAAGTCTTTTTTCTCCGCCGTATCATCGACCGTGTCATCAACGAATTGGCGGAGCACAAAGAGCATCCCGATCTCTCGGTGCTCAGCAGCGAATGGTCGAAAACCGGCATTGCCAATATCATTTATTCCATCATCCAAAAGCGCGAAGAGACCGGCCCGTGGCTGCGGGATTTTCTGACGTTCGAGTGGGACGATTTTAGAACCCGCCTGGAGGAATACTGCAAGATCGTGCTCCGTGAGATTGGTTACAAACTGAGCGCGTATGGCACCATCGAGAAAGCGCTAGCGTTGTTGAAATTGGCTGAGCCGAATCCGCCGGAAGACACTTCCAACAAGCTCAGCCTGCGCCGCAAAGAATTGCTCGACTTGCTGCCGCGCTTGCATGCGTTGCTCGCTGCTGCAAAGCACGATGATTTTGATCCCGCCGAAACCATGCTGGTCATGAAAAATGTTTTAGAGCAATGCAATCTCAGCGGCGCCAATGCCAAAGCCTGGGCCAGCGTGCCGGAGAATCTTGATCGTTTGCGTATCTGTTTTATGATGCTCCGCAATACTTTGGAGAGCATTAACATTTTTGATTTTGAAATCAACTGGCCGGTGGAAGAAGCCGGCTTTGATATTTGCAAGGCGCTCGCACGAGTCGCAACTTCCTGTCTCGAAGCTTACCGCGAGGAAAAAGCCAAAGAGCATTATCTCGATTTTCAGGATTTGCAAATCAAAGTGCTGGCCTTGCTCAAGTCGCCCAAGCACGCGCATATTGTGAGCGAGCTGCGGGAGAAATATCTATACATCATGGTGGACGAGTTTCAGGACACCAATGCGTTGCAATGGGAAATCGTCAAGTTGATTGCCTCAGATGGCGAGAACAAACTTTTCGGCGACCGGCTGTTTATCGTCGGCGACGAAAAGCAGGCGATTTACTCCTTTCGCGGCGGCGACGTGACGTTGTTCCGCAAAGTGCGCGACGAGCTGATGGCCGCCAACCGCTTCAGCGGTACGTACCAAAAGCCCTTTGCGCTCGCGGCTTCAAGTGAGAACGAAAAAGATTATCAGCAGGAGTATAGCGAAAAATTGCCCGCCGACGAAACGGTCAAATCAGGCGAGATTATTTTCAGCGACAATTTTCGCTCGGCGGCGGCGCCGATTCATTTTTTCAATCTGTTCTTTGCAGAATTGATGGGGCAAGAGTTTTACGAAGACTACGAGGCGAGGCCGCAGCGTTTGCTC
>JBOHQZ010001540.1:0-1360 GCA_050732275.1 bacterium | reverse complement strand
CCAACAATAAATTGTTGGGCTATTGTCGGCTGTCCCTTCGGGACAAGGTTTTCGACAAACCGTTTGTTTGATTTAATGGCATGAAGCAACCATTGATCGGTATTCAATGTCTTAATACTGACCACTGATAACTGGAGTCAACCATGCTCAAAAACTACTTCAAGCTCACCCTCCGCCATCTGCTGAAATATCGGACGTATTCTTTCATCAACATCGCCGGTCTCGCCGTCGGCATGACGTGTTGCATTCTCATCCTGCTTTACGTTCGCGACGAGCTGCGCTACGATCGCTTTCACGAGCGCACGGACCGGATTTATCGCCTCACGCTTAGCACCGAAAAAGACGGTCAGCCCACCAACGCGAATACCAGTTTTGGCCAAGGGCCGGCGTTGGCCGCAGATGTTCCCGAGGTCGAAGGCGTTGTGCGCTTTCGCAAAATGGGTTGGGGCGAGAAGCGCGTGTTTGCGCGCAATGACAACCGGTTTTATGAAGAGCGTTTCTTTTACGCCGACAAGAACGTGTTCGAGGTTTTCAGCTTTCCTTTTGTGCGTGGCAATCCTCAAACTGCGTTAGCGGAGCCGTTCTCCATCGTCATCACGGAAGCGATGAGCCAAAAGTATTTCGGCCACGACAACCCGCTGGGCGAAACGATTTCGCTTGATCCTTATAATGACGGCGCATTCACCGACTACAAAATCACCGGCGTGTTAAAAAATCTGCCGCATTATTCGCATATCAAATTCGATTTTCTCGCCTCGTTCGCGAGCCAAAAAGATCTTTCGCAAGTCGGCAACTCTTGGGGCTTGGAATCGGTCTTTACTTATGTGCTGCTTAAACCGAGTGTCTCGGTCGCTAGCGTGCGTGCGAAACTGCCGGCCTTTTTGGAAAAGCACGTGGGCAAGGAGCATTGGTATACGCTGCACTTGCAGCCGCTCACCGAGATTCGCCTGCACTCCAACTTGCGCGCCGAATTGGAGCCGAACGGCGACATCGCTTACGTTTATATCTTTTCGGCCATCGCTGCTTTTATTCTGCTGATTGCTTGCATCAATTTCATGAATCTGGCCACCGCGCAATCCGCGCAGCGCACCAAAGAAGTGGGCATACGCAAAGTCGTGGGCGCCGTTCGCGCCGAGCTGATCAAGCAATTTTTGATCGAGTCAATTTGCCTGAGTTTGTTCGCACTCGTCATCGCTTTTATTTTGATCGAAGCGAGCCTGCCGTTGCTCAATAGTATCGTTGGCAAGCAGATTGAAATCGACTACGTCAACAATTTGCCTTTCGTCGCGATGATGCTCGGGCTGGCATTGTTGACTGGCGTTGTTGCCGGCAGTTATCCGGCGTTTTTTCTTTCCGCCAG
>JBOHQZ010001539.1:0-1364 GCA_050732275.1 bacterium | reverse complement strand
AAAAAGCCTACTATGCGCTCATCAATGAGACGTTGCGACGAACAATGAATTACGAAAAGCCGGCAGCCAGTATCGCCGAGGTTCTGCAGGGAATAATTGCAGAAGAAGTACAAAAGCAAACCGTTCGCAAATGAAATTGTCATCAGACTATTTGTCTGGATTACTCAATGTATTAACCATTCAACTTTGGAGGAAGTCATGAACCAGGAAAATCGAGGCGCGGATTTTTTCAAAGGCTTTTTAATTGGCGGCTCCATCGGCGCTGCCATTGCATTGCTCTTTGCGCCCAAGTCGGGCAACGAGCTGCGCGCCGATATTCGCCGCAAGTCGCGCGAGATCTATGACGAAGCTGACGTCAAGCTTGGCGAATTGAAAGGACAAGCCGCCGAGGTCGTCGAGCAGGGCAAGCGCCAGGCCGAGGCATTGCGCGCGCAAGCGGAAGCCAAAATCGCCGAAGCCCGCGCCAAGGCCGAGCAAATCGTCAGTGAAGGGCGGGCCAAAGCCCGTGATCTCGTCGACCAGGGTGCCAAAACCGTTGAGCGCGAAAAAGGGCGGATCAAATCAGCCGTTGATGCTGGCGTAAAAGCTTATCGCGAAGAAGTCGATGGCAACAAAGATAAGGCATAAATGCTCTCCGTCAAAAATTGAATTATTACAAGTCGGATTGGAAAAGAGGTTTGCCGTCGAATCGCTGACGGCGGCATCTCAACCACGCGAGGAAGACAAATCATGGAATTGATGATGACGGTGAGCGTTATGGTCATCGCGGCGTGCATGTTCTTCATCATGGTGGCGGCGGTGGCAGCGCTTTGGCGCGTCCGCAAAGTGGCCATGGAGGCCGAGCGCCTGGTGGAAACCGTGCGGATGAATCTGCCGCCGCTCATTCACGATATGACCAAAATCACCAGCGACATCCGCAGCATCGTTCACACGCTGGAACGGCAAGCGCCGAAAGTTGGCGACATTCTTGAAGCGCTGCGCGTCACGGCTCGCGACATCCACGATTTCGAGCGCATGATTCGCGAACGCCTCGAAACGCCGCTGCTCGATTTTACCGCGTTGGTCAGCGGCCTCGCCCGCGGTGCCGTGACCTTTTGGCGCACTTTAATTTCCCGTTGAAACCGCAACATGAACTAACATCAGGGCTACACCCGCAAGGGCCATGCCCGTAGGGAGTTTTTATGCAGTCATCTGAGCTTGATCGCCGGCTGCAGATCGTGCGCGATATCGCACGGCTGGCCGGCGAAACCGTCTTGCAGTATTACGCTGAAAAGGTGGAAGTGGAATGGAAAGCGCCGGGCAATCCGGTCACTGCCGCTGATCATGCGGCGAATGCATTGATTCTCGAACAATTGCACCGGCAC
>JBOHQZ010001538.1:0-1367 GCA_050732275.1 bacterium | reverse complement strand
CCCGGCATGTCAAGTGGCGCAATTTTCTTTTCCCAGGTGTGCCGGTCGGTGGTTAGCGCCGTCTCAACCGCCGTCTGGCTTTCTTCACTGATGCGCGAGCGCAGCGAGAATTGCCGCCCGGGATTGTCTTCGCGGAGCAGTTGATAATATTCCGCGCCCCAGTCCTCGCGGTCGGCGAGCAATTGCGGATCGAGTGTCGGCGTGAGACGCCAATTTTGCTCCGGCGGATGCCGATAAAAATGAAACGTCATTTCCGGCAAATCGCCGCGGCGATGATAACGCCACGACATATTGCCTTGTTCTGCGGCCACGGTCGTCGCCTGTTCATCCGGTTCGCCGTGGCGAATGTAAATCAGTCCGAGGTCGTTAAATTCTTTGTTCAACAAATATGATCTGGGAAATCGTAACCGCGCGATATCGTCGCCCGCGTCGAGCCGGTTGCGCCAAAGATCGTACGCATAGTTTTTTTCAGCGTGCAACCAGCGCCGGTAATGCTCGGCCAGGCGCGCATTCAGCGGCGCCGCTGGCGTGGGATCCCGCTTGGTCCAAACTTGCCGGAAGAAAACGCTCCGTTCTGCCGGTGTGCTGAGACGGCGATAATTTTTCCACTCTTCATCCGTCACGATATATTTGAGCTCTTCAAAAATCAGCTCGGCGTCGGTCCGGTTTTGAATGCCATCCACCGCGCGCCAGAAATAGGCCTCGGCTTTTTTCGCCGAGTTTTGGGCAAAATGAACTTTGGCCAAACTGAGCAAGATCGGCTGCAGCGACATGGTTGGCTGGCGCGCCAACAAATTGTTGAAAACGGAATCCGCTTTCTGCAAATTTCCCTGCCGCCGCCACAGTTCACCGGTAAAATAGCGGGCGTGATCGCCTGATTGTTTTTGCAGCCAGGCCAAAGCTTCCGGCGCGCCACCGTGCCGGATGAAATGTCCGTACAGTTTGAACAAGCCGGCTTGCGCCGAGGGCAAATCCGGACGAAGCCGAATCTGTGCATGGCCCAAAGCAATGGCTTCGGCGTGCAGCCCGCGATCCTGCTGCAAGAGCGCGAATTGGTAGATCACGTCCTGATAAAGCGAATCGCGCGCCATCACCCAATTGAAATAATTTTCTGCTTGTTCCCATTCACTGCGGCGCAGCAAAAACATTTTGAAAGCGCCCAGCTCGCGATAACAAATGCCGAGGTAATAATGCGCCTTCATGTTGCGCCGGTCTCTTGCTAGAACTTCTTGAAACTGCTTTTTCGCCTCGCGCCAGTTTTCTTCGAGCGCGGCGATTTCGCCGAGACGCTGATAAGCCGGCACCAAATCCTTGTAGAGCTTCACCGCCTTTTTGTAATGCTCGCGCGCCGACGCGTAATTCTCTTC
>JBOHQZ010001537.1:0-1367 GCA_050732275.1 bacterium | reverse complement strand
CTCGAACATTGCCGGTACCGATGCCGGCCTGGTGGAAATTTTTTTCGGACGCGCCGATTTTCCCGCGCGGGCGGTTTTGCCGTTGCAAGCCGCCAATGTGCGAATTGGCGGCGCGGCGAATAGCGATAAGCTCGGCCGGGTGATCACCGCCGGCGATTTTAACGGCGACACCATTGCCGATCTGCTGCTCGCCGCGCCCGGCGCCTCGACCGGCAACGGCGTTTCCAGCGGCGCCGTATATTTGATATTTGGGCAAACTGTATGGGAATCCGTTTTAAATCTTGGCTTCGATGCCATAGACCTTGTCAGCTTTGCCGGTAAAAAAAACAACAATGTTACGCCAACCTCTTTGGCCGTGGGCAATTTCAACGGTGATGCGTTCACGGATATGATCATCGGCGCGCACAAAGCCGATTTCAATCAACGGGTTGATTGCGGTGAAACTTATTTGATCCTCGGCGGCAATGATCTGCCGCGAGCACTCGACCTGAAAGACGCCGATCGTCTTTTCGCCGGCGCCAAAAGGCGGGACTTTTCCGGATGGGCGGTGGCGGCAGCGGATTTCAACCGCGACGGCCGCGACGAAATCGTGATCGGCTCCCCGCAAGCTAGCAACGGCACTCTGGCTTTTGCCGGCGCGGCGCATTTCTTCGATTTCAATACGCTGACTGCCGATACCATTGACTTTTCACAACCGAGAGATTTTTTTACGATCACAGGTCCGCATTATAACAGCCGCCTTTCCAACAATCTTTTGCCTGCCAACGTCAACAACGACGGCATAGCCGATCTTTTGCTCGGTATTCCAGCGGATTCATCGTTTAGCAAACTGGAAAACGCCGGCGCGCTTGCGGTGCTCTATGGCCGGGAAAATTTTGCCGGCAGCTTGCACCTCCAAACCGAACGGCCCGACCTGGTCATCATCGGCGGCGAAGCCGGCAGCGCCATCGGCAGCGCCTTTGCCGCCGGAGATTTTGATGCGGACGGCAAAACCGACATCGCATTGAAGAAAAATAGCGGCAACACTGGCAATTCCGTCTATCTGATTTATGGCTCGTCGTTGCTCACCTCCGTCGCCAGCCGGCATGAAAATCAAGCTGTCCCCGAAGGTTTTATTTTGCAAACCGGTTACCCCAACCCCTTCAGCCGCACCACGAAGCTCGTTGTTGAGGCCCAGTCGCCTCTCGCGCTCGAGGTGGTGATTTACGATTTGAGCGGCAGGAGAGTTCGTACGTTGTTTGTTGGGCAAATTCTTGCCGGCCGGAAAACTTTGGAGTGGGAGGGCTTGAATGATGCCGGTCGTAGCGTTGCGGCGGGCATCTATTTTATTCGCGCCAACGCCACTATAGCCGGGCAAAATATTGTTC
>JBOHQZ010001536.1:0-1368 GCA_050732275.1 bacterium | reverse complement strand
AGAATCCACGATGCCTATGGCAGCGAAACCACCATCTCGTGGGACGCCGCCACCGCAACCCTCATCGACTCGATCAAGACGCGGCCGAACGCCACGTTAAAGCCGCTCACCACCAAGTACACTTATGACCTCAACACGTTTCGCTTGACCGCCATCACTGACCCCAACAACCAGAAGACCGAGTACAAATATGACCCGCTGCAGCGCTTGATTGAAATGATCACTCCGTCCAAAAGGACGGTTGCCCAGCACGGTTACCTCTACTCACGACAAGCACCCGGCAGCAATGACAACTTCGTCACCACTAATCCCAATCACCTCCGAACTGTTGCTTCCAGCCACGCCGAGCACGTGCGCAATCATGACTTCGAAACTGGTAGCTCCCTCCCCGACTCCTGGACCATGACCACAAGTGGCTCTGGTACCGTTGGAACGTGGGAGACGACCGGCTATGTGGGTAGGTCGGTCTCCGCTGAAATTACCACGGCAGGTTCCAATAAATACGTGCGTTGGATGACCGTGTCTACCTTAGCCGAGGAGAAAGTCTCGCCGCAAAAAAGGTGTCGCATGGAAGCTTGGGTGAAAACCGACAATAACTACCCGAATGCTGTCGCCGTGCTCAAGCTCGAATTTCATAATTCTTCTCATACGATTGTTCAAACAGATACGATGAGGCTTCCCAAGAGCGTCAGCGGATGGAAAAAACGCTGCAAAGATATTATCACAGGTTCGACGGTAGACCATCTCTATGTCGCCACCCTGGATTTCACGAGCAGCACCCAAACCGGCAAAATTTGGTACGACCGCGCCAATTTTTACGAGCTGAACGTCGCCAAAACTTTTGCCGACGGCCTCGGGCGTGATATTGAAGCCATGTCCTTTGAAGGCAACAACCGTTCGATACAGACCGCGACGTATTACGATTTCGCCGGTCGCGTTTCTAAAGTGACCAAGCCCTTTTTCAGCGCCGACACGAATTTTACCATCACCTCCACTTCGAGCAACCCACAGGTGGCGATTGATTCCGCTAGCATCTGGTATGGCGCCAACCACAAGGTCTATAATGACCCGGTCGAATATGACATCAGTTACCCTACAAACAAATACGCGTTCTCCGAAACCGACTATTATCCCGACCCGCTCAACCGCGTGAAGAACCAATATTTCCCCGGCGCGGCTTTTAGCAAGCTGGGCCCGGACAAGAAATATGTGAAAAACTTTTACACCGCCAACGCGACTGACGAGCTGGGCTTTACCGCCAATAAAGTTTTGGAGACGCGCACCGTTGACGAAAACGGCATCTTGACCGAAATTTTTACCGACACCTTCGGCAACAAAATCGGCGTGCGTGTCGACTCCGCTGCCGCG
>JBOHQZ010001535.1:0-1369 GCA_050732275.1 bacterium | reverse complement strand
ACGGATAGGTTTGCAAGGCTTGCTTGGCGGCGTGGCTGAATTGCGGGACGGCCTTTTGCATTTGCCGGCAGGCGCTTTCCAAAAAATACTCAGCCAGCAGGAGAATGTCCGCATTGCGCTCGCGCAAAGGCGGCATCTTGATGCAGAAAACATTGAGCCGGTAGAAAAGATCGGACCGAAATTTGCCGGCTTCGACCAATTTCAGCAACGGTTGCTTGCACGAAGCCACGATCCGCACGTCGCAGTGTTTGATCTCGCCGCTGCCCAAAGGACTGAATTCGCCGTACTGAATCACGCGCAGCAGCTTGACCTGCAGCGCCGGGCTCATTTCGTCGATCTCGTCGAGAAAGATGGCGCCGCCGTCCGCTTGTTCAAACATGCCTTTGTGGCGTTTGTAGGCGCCGGTGAAAGCGCCCTTTTCGTGGCCGAAGAATTCCGACTCCAACAGATTTTCCGGAAAGGCGGCGCAGTTTACGGATAACAGCGGCCGCTGGCGGCGCGGGCTGTTGTAGTGAATGGCCCGCGCCACCAGCTCTTTGCCGGTTCCGGACTCGCCCTCAAGAAGAACCGGCACGTTGGCATCCGCGACTTGAGTAACCATTTGCAGCACCTGAATCATGCAAGGGGAATGTCCGACAATGGTCGCAAAATCGTAATGGCTGCGCAGCTCCTCTTCCAGGGCCTGTTGGCGATTTTGCAATTGCCGGCGCTCCAAAGCATGATGGGCCGCCAATGAAATGAAATCAACGAAGGATTGCACCAGGGAAAAGGTGTCCGGTTTAAAAGCCCGCATGACCGTGCGGTTATCCAGGTAAATGACGCCGAAGATGTGGTCATGATGAATGAGAGGCAGGCAAATGACCGACAGTATTTTCAATTGATACACACTTTTGCTTTTCCGCAGCGCGGTGTCTTCCATGGCATTGCGCAAACAGATCGGTTGGCGCTCGGATTTGACTTTGTCGATGATGGTCCGGCTGATTTGGAATTCGGGGTGTTCGAGATCTTTTTTCTCCAATTGGCGGGCGGTTTGGAACAAATTTTCGCCGTTCGCGTCAAAAAGGATGATCATGCCGCGTTCGGCGCCGGAGAGCTCGATGAGATGATCCATCGCGACAGTCAGAACCCGGTCAATATCAAACTCGGCAAGGATTTCTTTGCCGATTTTGAGGAGTTGCTGAAGCTGTGAGGTATTGGCGTCATTCATGGTAAAGACCTCGATCCGGATGATTTGACTGATCACTTTCCAAGCCGATTTTTTTCAGCAGCGCAAAATAGCGCGGATCCGAGCGCAAGACGTCGTATTGCGGGAAGGCTTTCAGACACACCAAGTGAGAGAGGCGCTTTTCGTATGCTTTTTCCAATTCTT
>JBOHQZ010001534.1:0-1370 GCA_050732275.1 bacterium | reverse complement strand
ATGAAAATACTTTTGATCACTCCCCGCCTGCCGTATCCGCCGTATCGGGGGGACAAACTGAAAATTTTTAATCTGCTCAAAAGGCTTTCAAAGGATAATTCGATACACCTGCTATCCTTTGTCGAGAACGGGCGCGAGCGCGAATATATTCAGCATTTGGCGCCTTACTGCGCCACGGTCGAGGTGGTCCCGCTCCCGAGATGGCGATCCTACTTGCAATGCCTGTTCGGCCTTTTTTCGACTTTACCTTTGCAAGTGCACTATTTTAAGTCTCAAAAAATGCGCCGGCGAATTGCTGAAATATGTCGCCACAACCATTTTGATGTAATTCATACACACCTCATCCGGATGGCGCAATATACGGCCGGTTCCGAGCATCCATTGCAAGTCTTGGATCTCACCGATGCGGTCTCGCTTTATCTCAGCCGTTTCTTGTCCAGAGAAAAAAATCAATTATTGAAGTTGCTCTTGAAAGTCGAATTGGAGCGCATCAAACGCTATGAAAATATCCTCGAGCAATTTCATGCCAGTTTCGTTTGCTCCGAGCCGGACAAAGAGCAGTTGCTGCAAGCCGCGCCGGAAGCGGATATTCGGATCATTCCCAATGGCGTTGATCTGGCGTATTTTTCCAATGACAAGCCGGTGAAGTATGATCCGGCGCGAATCGTCTTTACCGGTAATCTGACGTATTATCCCAACATTGACGGCATCTTTTATTTTGTCAACGAGATTTTCCCGCTCGTCAAAAAAGAAGTGCCGGCAGCAAAATTCTACATCGTCGGCCAATCGCCGCCGGCCAAAGTGCGGGCATTGGCCTCCAACGATGTGATCGTCACCGGTTTCGTCGAAGACATCAAGCAGCATTATTTAAGCAGCGCCGTCGCGGTCTCGCCGATCCGCTTCGGCGCCGGAACGCTCAACAAAATTCTCGAGCCGCTCGTGCTCGGTGTGCCGGTCGTGGCAACTTCGATGGGGACGGAAGGATTGGATGTAACCAACGGCAAAGAAATCCTGATTGCCGACGGCCCCCACACATTTGCGCGCCACGTCGTTCGCGTCATGAAAGAACCGGCTTATCGTGACAGCCTCGGCCAGGAAGGCATGGCGATCATCCGGCGCCTATATAATTGGGATGCGATCGTTCAAGCGCTGGAAAATGTCTATCAGGAGATGATTGAGGAGAAGGGTTTAACGCAACATGCAAAGTACCGGACCTCGGTTGAATGAGCGGCTTGATCAAGCCAACAACCCACGCACCCAGCGCGAGCCGTATCGCTCACGGAATAGAACTCTCACGGAAACTTTTTAATTCATTATATTTTCGTGAGAGTTCATTTCCGTGTGCCAGAAAGTTTTTACTTTTTCTGCAC
>JBOHQZ010001533.1:0-1371 GCA_050732275.1 bacterium | reverse complement strand
CGGCGTTACGTTTTGGCCGATACCGGCGCTTTCCATTTCATTGAGCAGCGATCATTTGAATGTTCCCAACGTTGCGTTGGGCCCACGCGCCTTTCGTTTGCGTGTCGAGAACCATTTGGCGCTGGCTTATCATTTTGGCAATGTGCAGACCGCGCTGATCACACAGCGCGATCAGCAAAACTGGCGGACCGGCGGCTTCGTGCAAGTGGATGATCCGGCGCGCGGTTTTCTCCGGCTCGGCTATGATAAACTCGGCGTGCAAATGGAAGGACGCTTGCAATTGTACGGCCCGGTGAGCTTGAATTACTCATTAAATTATCCCACAACCGATCTGCGCGGCGAAACCAGTGGCTCGCACGAGTTCGGTCTCGTGTTTGAATTTGACCGGCTGTTCCAATTGCCCAAACTGGAACAACCGCCGGAATTTCGCTATACTTTTGGAACGCCGGCGGCGTATGAGCCCTCCGGACCGCGCGCCCACATCCGCGCTGAAAGCGCTGTTTTGGAAATTACCGCCAAGCGTTTGCAGCGCATTATCGCGCCAGACGTGCCGGTGCAAGCGCTCGCGGCGCTCTCGGGCTATGATCTCGGCATCTTCGACTCCTCATTTGTTGTGCCAACCTTGCCGCTCAACCTCGCGCCGATGAACGCCGACACCTCGGCGAAGCTGACCGGCTTGTACTCGAATGCGTATTGGCACTCGCTGCGCCAGCTTTCCGAGAGCATGACCCAGCAGCCGGCTTCCCAAGCGACGATCGTCGCCAGTCCGTTTGTCAATCCACGCGCCGTGGCGTTGCGGAATTATCTGCTGCACAGCGCGCCGCTTGGCTTGAGTAATATCAAACTGGGACAGCCCCAATTTGCCACTCGTCTCGACAGCTTGCGCTTTCATCGCCGTGCCAGGCCCGCAACGCGGGCCATCATCGTCCCGCGCGAAGAAGTGTTAGTATTGAATCCGGCAGCCGCCATTTTTTATGTCACCACCGCCAACTTCTCCGCCTCACCCGTGCGTTGGCAGTTGAATGTTGAAAAGGAGACTGGCGGCGCAGTTTGGAAGATGGAAGGCCAAGGCCGCATTCCGCAACAGCTCGTTTGGAACTGGAAAGATAATAACGGCAAAATCATCGCGCCCGGCTATTATCGTTATTTCATCTCCTGGCAGGCCGCCGGCGGCGCCATGTTCAGCTCGCACGAGCAAAAATTTTACGTCAAGAAATTTCAACGCACCGTCACCATTCACGTGAGGCGCAAGTTCGACGGCCTGCAACAGCCGGCCGATGAAGTTAAAATGATTTTAAACCGATAGGGATATGGTCATGTCAGAACTCGTACACGCCAAATATGGCGCCATCGAGCTTAAGCAGAGCTATC
>JBOHQZ010001532.1:0-1372 GCA_050732275.1 bacterium | reverse complement strand
CGCGTGCGCGATCAAAAAGGCCTCGAAGTGCATCTCGATGCGATTGACTTGAGCTTTGGCAACGCGCGCTATGCCGTCACGCCCTATGTTTATTGGGCGAAAAACAGCGCGCTGGTTTTGGATTACGCGGTGAAACCCGAGCTGCCGAACAATCCGCTCGAGAGCACGTGGTGGTCGCAACGCTATGGCGAAAAACCCGATCCGGCTTTTATTTTGCCGTGGCGTTACGATCCGGAGAAAGGCCTTGGCCTTGGCGAAGAGGCGCAACGCCAGCGGACGAAAGACATTATTTTCGATCCTGCCGATCCCAAGGTTGGCGATACCATCACGATCAAAGCCAGAATTCAAAATTACAGCTTGCTGCCGACTATCGGCGCGGTGAAAGTGCGCTTTTATGTCGGCGATCCAAACGCCGGCGGAACGCTGATTCTTAGCACCACCGGCGCGCCGGAAGTGTTTACCGACACGGCGATTCCTGCTCGCGGCAGCAGCGTCGTCAGCATGCAGTGGCAGCTTCCCAACAACATCTCGCAGTTTTCGCGCATTTACGCCGTCCTCGATCCGGACGGCAACATGAGCGAGATTCACGAAAGCAACAACAAAGGCTGGAGCGTGCTCAAAGTCGAAGGTGGATTGCCGACGGACGTGGAGGTTACAGACGAGATGAATATTCCCAATGCGTTTAGCCTGAGCCAGAATTATCCGAATCCGTTTTGGAGCGGAGCGACATCCCGCTTTGCGGGAAATCCGGAAACGCAAATAGCATACGCCTTGCCCAAACCGGCGCACGTGCGTTTGGCCATATACAACGTGCTCGGCCAGGAGGTGGTGCGGCTGGTGGATAAGCTGCAATCGGTGGGACGTTATCACGTTCATGTGGATGGGCACAACTTGGCCAGTGGCTTGTATTTCTATCGCCTTGAAGCGGGCGAATTTGCGCAAACACGACGAATGCTGTTGGTGAGGTAAATCCACTGCCGCAACCCATCCGGCCCGGCAGAAAAACAGAGTCTACTTTTTTTGAAATGTCATTTTGCTGTTCTTGTTTCAATCTAAGTCATGCTGCCAGATTGGAAAAAGACCTGCGGAATGACATTTCTTTTTGGGACCTCCATTTCATACCCCAACGCGAATCTCGCTTGGCGGGGCAACCAAACAGCAAAAAATTTATCCGCTGAACTTCGCCGAAAGATTTTTCTCGGCGAATCTCGGTGTCTTCGGCGTTTCTCAGCGGAAAACTTGTTTGCTTTTTTTGCAAAGATATCACTCGTAATAGACTATGCCTCACGCGTGGAGAAAAATGTCATTCTGGAAGAATCTTGTTTCAACCCAGTACCGTGCTTGATTCGGAATAAGATGATTCGAGCATGAC
>JBOHQZ010001531.1:0-1374 GCA_050732275.1 bacterium | reverse complement strand
ATTGCAGGCCGCGGAACAAATAACCGCCTACTTGAAACAACGCACGGTGCCGCAAGCGGCTAATGCCAATCTCACTGAAGCGTTGTTGGGAAAGGCCTACAATCAAATTGCCGGAAGCTTCGACAGCCACTACGGAGGCTTCGGCAACGCGCCGAAATTTCCGCGGCCGGTGACGTTCAATTTTCTGCTGCGTTATTATCATCGCAGCAGCGAGAAGAAGGCGTTGAAAATGACGTTGACCACGCTGCGCAAAATGGCGGAAGGCGGCATGCATGATCACATCGGCGGTGGCTTTCATCGCTACTCCGTCGATGGCCAGTGGCGCGTACCGCATTTCGAGAAAATGTTGTATGACCAGGCGCAGCTTGCGGTGTCCTATCTCGAAGCCTATCAAATCACCAAAGACTCTTTTTTCGCCGAAGTCGCGCGAGATATTCTCGACTATGTACTACGAGACATGACTGATGCCCACGGCGCTTTTTACTCTGCAGAAGATGCCGATAGCCCGTTGCCTGAAAAGCCTGAGGAACAGGGCGAGGGCGCATTTTATGTTTGGACGAAAAAAGAGCTTGGTGAAATTCTGGGTGCCGAGATAGGCAAAATTTTCAATTATTATTATGGTGTCGAGGACAATGGCAATGCGCTCTCCGATCCGCAGGGGGAGTTTACCGGCAAAAATATTCTCTATGTTGCCCATTCTGTTGATGAGACCGCCAAACAATTTGGCAAATCTTCAGCGGAGATCAAAAAGCTTTTACAAGAGTTACGGCTGAAATTGTTTCAAGTGCGCGCCAAACGGCCGCGTCCCCATCTCGATGATAAAGTCATTGCTTCGTGGAATGGCCTCATGATCGGCGCGTTTGCTCGCGGCTATCAAGCGCTCGACGAGCCGCGCTATCTCAAAGCTGCCGAGCGTGCGGCGAGTTTTATTACGGCCAAGCTCTACGATCCCGACAAGAAAATCCTTTTGCGCCGCTACCGCGACGATGCCGCCGGACTCGAGGCGCATCTCGATGATTACGCCTTTCTCGTTCACGGCCTGTTGGATCTTTACGAGGCTGCGCTGGACGTCAAATGGCTTACGCATGCAATTGAATTGACCGAGAAACAAATCATTCTCTTTTGGGATAAAACCGGTGGCGGGTTTTATGACACATCGGGTGATGATCAAACCGTTTTGCTGCGAATGAAAGAAGATTACGACGGCGCCGAACCGACCGGCAATTCCCTCGCGGCGCTCAATTTGTTGCGGCTGGCGCAAATGACCGATAACGACGACTGGCGCCAAAAGGGGACACAATCGATTGCAACTTTTGCCGAACGGCTGCAGCAATATCCTTCAATCATGCCGCAGATGTTGGCGGCGCTCGATTT
>JBOHQZ010001530.1:0-1374 GCA_050732275.1 bacterium | reverse complement strand
CGTCGTCGGATTTGTTGGATACGGCGCTCGCCGTGCAAATGCGGCAAGCCGGTCTGCTGCTCGTTGACAAAATCAAAGCGTTGCGCGAGGCGGTTCGCCAACAGGCGCTGGCGCACAAGCACACCGTGTGCATCGGGCGCTCGCACGGCGTTCATGCCGAGCCGACGACTTTCGGCTTGAAGCTGGCCGTCTGGTTTGCCGAGCTTGATCGCCATCTTCAGCGGCTGCGACGCGCGATTGATACGATCTCCGTCGGAAAAATCTCCGGCGCGGTCGGTACCTTTGCGCATCTCGACCCGTTTGTTGAAGAATATGTTTGCAAACATCTCGATCTGCAACCGGCGCCGATTTCTACGCAAATTTTGCAGCGCGATCGTCACGCGGAATTTCTTGGCACGATTGCCTTAATCGGCGCCTCGCTTGAAAAGTTTGCTGTGGAAATTCGCAATTTGCAGCGCACCGAGATTCTTGAAGCCGAAGAGCCGTTTGGCAAAGGCCAGAAAGGCTCTTCAGCCATGCCGCACAAGCGCAATCCGATTACTTGCGAGCGCATCGCCGGTTTAGCGCGAGTGCTGCGGGCCAATGCCATGGCGGCGTTGGAAAACGTCGCGCTCTGGCACGAACGCGACATCAGCCACAGCTCGGTTGAGCGGGTAATTTTGCCGGATAGCACCGCGCTGTTGGATTACATGCTGCACCATTTCACCCGCATCGTGAGAGATTTGCAAGTTTATCCGGAGAACATGCGCCGCAATCTCGAGCGCACCGGCGGACTGATTTTCTCGCAACAGGTGTTGCTGTCGCTGGCGCAAAAAGGCGTGGCGCGTGAAGAGGCTTATCGTCTCGTGCAAACACAGGCCATGGCAACTTGGGAAGACTTGAACACGGGCGGGAAGCCCGCCGATTTTTTGGAGCGGTTACTCGCTGACAAGACGATCCGGCAATATCTCAGCGCCGACGAAATTCGCCGCTGTTTTGATTTGAATCAAAATCTCCGGCATGTGGACACCATTTTCCGGCGGCTCGGTTTGGGTGCCGCTTGATGGCCGGCATGCGTCAGTCAACACGAACTAACCTCAGCAATGAAGCCTTTCATTTCTGCCTAAGTCATAGGAGAGAGGATGGCGATTAAGAAGAAAAAAAAGATATTCGAGGGGAAGACGAAAATTCTCTACGATACCGAAAATCCCGAGCAGGTCATCATGGAGTTCAAAGACGAAATTCCATCGATGAACGGCTCGAAGCGGAGCAAGGCTTTCAAGCCCGGCGCTATCAACAACCAGATTTCGGCCCATCTGTTTCGTTACCTCGAGAGTTTCAACGTGCCGACGCATTTCGTCTCGCGGGTGAGTGATAACAGCATGCTCGTCCGGC
>JBOHQZ010001529.1:0-1374 GCA_050732275.1 bacterium | reverse complement strand
GCGAAGCGCTGCCGAGAAACTGCGTTGGATAAACGATGCCATACTCCGACTTGCGGTCGATGCCATTGATCAACTGCAAGCTGACGCTGTCCAATCGCACCTGAAAACCGCCGTTGTTGGCCACGCGAACCATCACGTCCCACGGTTTGGTCATGCCGGCGGTCACCGTGCTCTGGCGCGGCTGCACCGACACGATTTGCACTTGCGCCGGCTGGGCGACGCGCAGGTCATTGGTAACGGTAAGATCCTGGGTAAATTGATTTTCATTTTCCGTGCCGCGCAATTCGATCACCGGCCGGTACGTGCCAAACGGCATGCTGGGCGGAATCTGCGTCAAAACGAAGGTCAGCGTCGTGTCGCCGGCAGGAATGCTTTGCACAAAATTGGCGTCCAACGCCGCCACAAAATTGGCCGTGCCGCCGCTGAAGCGAAACCTCGTGTTGATTGAATTGAGCGCCACGGTGGAAGCGCCGGCGGCGTTGCGGACGCGCACTTTGAACGCGTACGAAGTGCCGTTATTCACCAGGTCCGGTTGCATGCCGCCGGTGATGTAAGTCACATTCGGCAGCGATTGCACCAGCACGGTGCTGCTGTTGTCGGTGTCAATCACCTCCGCGCCGCTGCTCGTCTCGGTCGCCGCAACTTTTACCACCAATGTCGCCGTGCCGGCATTCGAGCCGGTCGCTGTGATTTGAAAAACCAAATTTGCCGTCTGTCCGGCGCCGATGGTTGGCGCCGATTGCAGCGCCACATTATAACCACTCTGGAACTGCGTGCCGATGCTGAAACGCAAATTGGTCGAGCTGTCAGGCTTCACCACGACCTGGCTGCCGCCATTGTTGCGCACGGCGACGGTAACGTTCCACGCCGTGGTTTGGTTGGTCGTAACGGTCGCGCGCGAGGGCGTCACTGAAGTAATTTCCAAAACTGCCTGGCTCTGAACATTGATCGAGCCGTTGACGCCGGTCGAAGCGACGAGACGGTTGCTGTTGGTCTCGGTGCCTTTCAAAGTAACGGCGATGGGCAGCGCCGTGCCGGTCTGCGAGCCGGTTTGATCGACCACGATATCCAAAAGCTTGGTCTCTCTGCTGCCGAGAATGCTCGTGCCATCTTTAAACGTTGCCGGCTTGATATAAACATAACCAACATTGTTGCCGACGGTAATTTTCATCGAGTCCGCCGCCGGGTGTAATTGCACCGCGCTCTCGCCTTCGTTCGTGACCGTCGCGGTGATGATCCAATCGTTACTGCGATTGGCCGTGACCGGCGACGTCGAAACGTCAATGCGGTCGATCTTCATCGTGCCGGGCGATTGCACCGTCACCGTGCCCTCGCCAAAGTCATTGGTATTGTCCGTCACCGTTTGCCCGGCTT
>JBOHQZ010001528.1:0-1378 GCA_050732275.1 bacterium | reverse complement strand
TGAGTGAATCCGGAAACGAATTGGATTGAGTGAGATTGGACGAAGAATAGGGAAAGGCTTGTACGCCGATCAAGTGGATGATCTCACCGGAGCTAAGCTCAACCCGGCAGCTATCCAACACACGCGCCACGACACACGGTTGTCGCGTCTGGCCGACGAGAGAGTGGGCCAACATCAAAACTGCCAGCGGCGTGATTTTGTTCAAAACCAATCGCATCCATTCACCCCGAAAAATGGCTCATTTTGTGAATTTCGCGCTTTTGAACGGATATTGCAATATAGCCAAATTTTGCCAAAAAGCAAAATTATAATGCACACCGGTTGTTTGCCGTTCTTTCCGCTCATTTTTCCTTTGAAAAAAACTCGTAAAAGGTCGGGACTGCCTCTTTTCTTTTCTGTAAAATTTTCGTATATTGCCTGTCGATCTAATTCATCACAATTTTCAAAACGAGTTTTTTAAAATACACAACCATGGCTGAGAAAGAGCATATCCTCATCAAAGGCGCCCGCGAGCACAATCTCAAAAACATCGACGTTGAAATTCCCCGCAACAAGATCGTCGTCATCACCGGGCTTTCCGGTTCCGGCAAGTCGTCGCTGGCGTTTGACACGATTTATGCCGAGGGTCAGCGCCGCTACGTCGAGTCACTCTCCGCGTATGCCCGGCAGTTTCTCGGGCTGATGGAGAAGCCGGACGTCGATTACATTGAAGGCCTGTCGCCGGCGATTTCCATCGAGCAGAAAACCAGCAGCCGCAATCCGCGTTCAACCGTCGGCACCGTCACGGAAATTTACGACTACTTGCGTTTGCTGTTCGCGCGCATCGGCGTGCCGCATTGCTATAATTGCGGCAAACGCATCGAGCGCCAAACCGTCCAGCAAATGGTCGATGCGGTTTTGGAATTGCCGCCAGGAACCAAGTTTCAAGTTTTGGCTCCCGTCGTGCGCGGCCGCAAAGGCGAGTATCGCGAGATTTTTGACAACGCCCGCCGTGAAGGCTACGTGCGTGTGCGTGTCGATGGCGAGGTCAAAGAAGTTGCCAGCGAAATCAAGCTGGATAAAAATAAAAAGCACAATATTGAAATCGTCGTCGACCGGCTCGTCCGCGAAGACGGCATCAAAACGCGATTGACCGACTCGCTCGAAACCGCGCTGCATCTCGCCAACGGTCTGGTGGTGATCGATGTCATCGGCCAGAAAGAAATTCTTTTCTCGGAGCATTTTGCCTGTGTGGATTGCGGCATCTCCGTCGAAGAACTCGCGCCGCGCATGTTCTCGTTCAACTCGCCTTACGGAGCTTGCCAAGCCTGCAACGGCCTCGGCACCACATTGGAGGTCGATCCTGATCTCGTCGTGCCTGATCCGAAGCTTTCGATTT
>JBOHQZ010001527.1:0-1380 GCA_050732275.1 bacterium | reverse complement strand
GACCAATCGTTGCGCAGGCGAAACGGCTCCTGCGCGCCGCCGAAATACTGGTCGAATTTCCGAATGCCCATGAACGCCAAGCCCAGGCTGCCGGTCTGAATCAGCGCCAAACGCTTCCAACGCAAACCGATCTGCGGCGAGATGGCTAATGGCTGCGGCGCCGCTTCCGGAAGTTGGGCATCGGCGATCAAATTCGCCGGCGGCTCGTCACGCGGCGCGCCACGCAACGCGAGTCCGGTGAATGGCGCCGGAATGGGAGTGAGACGAAGACTTGAATCCGCAAAGGCTTCGCGCCGTTGCGCCGGAGTCATGGTGTTGGTGCGATGTTCTGCCCACAGTGTGGGACGCTGGCGCTCATCCGCTGCCGATGAATCTAAATCTATGTCAATCCATTCCGGTGGTGTTGCAAAATCAGCCCAGCGTGAAGGTGAAACATCTTCAAAAGAATCACCGGCGGGATTTTCCTGCAAGCCAGTTTGCGGCGATGGCAATTGCTTTTGCGCTTCACCGGCGAGCTGCAATAATGCGCCGTTTCGATTCAACATATTTGCCGCGAGCAGCAAAAAAATGCCTGCCAGCGCCAAAGTGCTGCGAAGACCCACCGCACCGCGAGATTTTGAGGACGCCGTTGGCGTGGCATGCCGTTCGGATTGAACACTAATTCGGCGTGCCGTATTTCGATTTTTCGTTTTCCCCTTTTTGGAAAAATCGGTGTGTCTTCGGCGCCGGCGTCTTTTTCTCAAGCTCGTTCCAGCCGGTGCCCGAGCTGTGGCGCGCTCCGAAACAGCAAACTTAAAGATTTGTTTCAATGGTATCATGGCACTCTCCTTTCCTGATTGAGGTTCGTGACTTTATATCAACCATTGACGTCAAATCGAAAGTAGTGTAGAGCACTATTGCGTTGCTTTCGTAGTCCTGCCCCCTTATGGGGCATTGCTGCAACCGCGAATTTATTGAATTCGACAGCGACCCACAAGGGGTCGGGACTACAAAAACTGAGGTAACAGTGCAGTGGTGGCCGCAAAACACGGTAATTTTATCGCAGGAAAACAATAAATGACAGACTGGCCCCGACCATCCTATTTTCGCGGAATGGAAAATCGGGAAGCTACTTTTCCATCCACTCGCAGCCACGCCAAAATTGCTTTGGCACGATGCCAAAGTCATTCACACAATTCGAATGTGAGCAAGCGCTACTGCTTTCGTGTGCATCCGTGCACAAAGTCATGGCCTTCAGGAGTGACAACTGTAAAGGGAGGTGATCAAGAGGTAATCAATCAGCTAAACGTTACTGCCAATAATATACAGAACTACTTTTGAAAAAGCAAGATCGCTGTGGAAAAATTTGCGGCGGTGACGCCAAATTATAACTCGATTGTA
>JBOHQZ010001526.1:0-1381 GCA_050732275.1 bacterium | reverse complement strand
TCACGTTGACGACTTGCAGTCCCGCATTGAAGTCGCAAATATAAGCATGGCCGCCGCGAACATTCAGATACTGATGATAGCCGCCGGCTAGTGCTGGAATGCGTCCGGCATAAAGCGGCGTGGCCGGATTTGATATATTCACAATATGGCTTCGGTCGGCCGCCGCAATATAAGCATACGGCGCCGAAATGACCACGCTTTCACAATACTCGAGTGAATCGATACTGGCGAGCTTTGCAGGGTTGGCGGGATTGGCGATGTTGTAGATTTGCAAACCCAATCCGCCGGCCGCGACATAGGCCGTTGTGCCGCTGGTGGCGACGCCCTCACAAGTGCTGCCGATATTCACGGTGGCGGTTATGCTGGGCGCGGTTGGATTCTGAACATTGATCAGCCACATCTTTGGGCCGCCAACGACCACCAGATACTGCGTGCCGGAGATCGAAGTTCTTACGAGGCCTTCAATGACGTCGGGAAGAATCACGCTGGCAACTTTCAGCGGATTCGCCGGATTGGAAAAGCTCGCGATCTGCAGCTTGTTGCCGATGCCATAATAAACGAGCGAGCCGGCGGCAAACACGGATTTGGCCTCACCCTCGCCGCGACCGAAATTCCCCACGAGCGTGACGTTTTGAACAGCTTGGGCCCACAATGTTGACATGCTCAACCACAGAAAGAGTAATGCCAACACACCGTACAATGACTTTCGCAATGGGTTCATCTCGTGCCTCCGTGAGTTTGAGAATGATGAGCAAGACAAAAACAACGGCTGATTGTGATGGTTAGCTACGCATGTTCTTTCAGAAAATGTTGAATATCGATTAGATGCGGCGCCGAAGCTTGCGCGCCCAATTTGGTGACGGAAAGCGCAGCGGCCGCGCCCGCCATTTGAACGGCTTCATCAATCGAACGGTGACGCGAAAGAAATGCCGTCAACGCGCCGTTAAAAATATCACCTGCGGCAGTTGTGTCCACCGCTTTGACTTTGAAAGCCGGCGATAGAAAATGCCCTTTTTCATTCGCAACAAAAACGCCGCGCGCTCCCAGTGTAATTATCGCTGTTGCGATTCCTCGTGAACGCAAGACCAATGCCGCCGACTCCCGGCTCTTTTCGCCCTCGATCTTAATTCCTGTCAACATTTCAGTTTCGACTTCATTCGGTGTTATCATCGTGAGGTGTTTGAGGAGCGCCGGCGCCAGCGGTTGAGCCGGTGCGGGATTGAGCACGACTTGGACGCCATGTGCAGCCGCAATTTGCGCTGCCACCGTCACGGTTTCGAGCGGCGACTCTAATTGCAACAACAGAATATCAGCAGCCACAATAACGCCTTTTGCCGCTTCGACATCGCTGGGTTGCAAACGCGAATTCGCGCCCGAGGCA
>JBOHQZ010001525.1:0-1382 GCA_050732275.1 bacterium | reverse complement strand
CAGGCATTGCCTGATGATTTGCCAATTTTGGCTCAATTTGAAAAATACAAAACCGCAAAGAGAATCGCAAGGGTTTTTTCGGGAATAAGGCATTTGAAAATTTGATGGTTACGATGGTGCAACCTTTTTGCAGCGAAGCGCCGCGAGCAAAGCCGGGAAAAAAGCCGGTTCGACCTCAAAAGTGGCTTCCAACGCAAAAACCGGCAGGGCCGTTTCAACAGCGCACAACCTGGCGAGCTTTACGGCGTCTTTGGCCGTGGTCAAAACATAGCGGGCGCCGCAGGTTTTGAATGCCGCCGCGATGAGACGAATATCTTTCCCGCCGTAACGATGATGATCGCCGAATGTCAGCTCGCTCCGAACGCGCGCGCCGTGCCCCTCCACCAATCGCCGAAAACGCTCAGGACGGGCAATGCCGCTGACCAACAGCACGTCTTGATCTTTGACAAAGTGCAGCGGCAAGGTTTTGCCGGATTTATTCGGTGCCAGCTCTCGCCAGTTTGTTGCTTGCAATTTGCCTGAAAAAATCGCTGCGCTGGTATAGCGCCGGCTTTGTTCGAAAAGCGGCTGCGGCGGCAAGTCGTCACCTCGACTGCTTTCGTTGATAATAATATAATCAGCACGGCGCAATGCGGAAGCCGGCTCGCGCAGCAGTATTCCTGACAACGACCACGCGTTGCGCAAAGGCGTGGTTGCACCGAGCATCACGATATCGATATCCCGGTGCAACTGCCGGTGCTGAAAACCGTCATCGACGAGAATGATGTCCGGCGCGAAGCGCTCGACCGCGTCACGCGCGGCATTGAGTTTTTGACGATCAACAATAACCGGAATGCCTTCGCAAGCTTGCGCCATCAGCAGCGGCTCATCGCCGGCTTCGGCAATGCCGGCGAGAATTTGTTTGCCGTCGCTCACCACGACCAAGCCGCTTTTCTCGCGTCGATAGCCGCGCGCGACGATGGCGGTTTTCCAACCCTGATCGCGCAGCGCATTGGCAAGAAAAATTGTCAGAGGCGTTTTGCCGGTGCCGCCCATGCTGAGATTGCCGATGCTGATGACGAGTGCCGGTAATTGCGTGCTCTTAAAAACATTATGGTCATAACAAAGATTTCGTGTTGTGATAACAGCGCGATAGAGCCAGAGCAAGGGGAGGAGTGGCAATAATAGCCATAGGAATTTTTGATTCATTTATTGGCTTGAATCAAGAAAAAATCCAATAATATTTTGCCAGACTTTAACGGGAGCGTAGTCTAATTCGATTGTAAAAATAATGATTCCAAGCTGTATCCTAGCTGTATCCTATCCGAACGGATAATTGCGGCGCGAAATCGAATCAAATAAATTGATTGTGCTAAAGCTTCTTATGATAAAAATAAAGCTCG
>JBOHQZ010001524.1:0-1388 GCA_050732275.1 bacterium | reverse complement strand
CGCCTTCGAGGTTTTGCTCAAAATCGTCCAGCACCAAGAGATAGTTTTTCTCTTTGAAACAGGTGGCGCAGAGTTGCGCCAGCTTCTCCGGCATTTCTTTGGGCGCCGCCAAAATTTCCAGACCTGCCGCCTCGTTGGCCGCGATGAAAGCGTCTTTGAGGCCGGCTTGCAAAGATATCGCATTCAACTTGCCATGCACGATGATCAGCGTGTGGTTGCTGAAGCGCTCGCAGAGCTTGCCGGCGAGGCAGCTTTTGCCCAAGCCGCCGGCGCCGTGCAGCAGCGCGCCGACTTTGTCGCGGCTGTCTTTCAACGCCCGCACGCTTTGCTGCATTTGCCGCCGGCGGCCCACAAAGCCGGTTTCCAAAATTTTGACTTGGCTGTTTTGCAACATCGTATGCACCATCTGGCGCGGCTTGGGCCGCACTTTCTGGTTGGGCTGCACCAGCGGCCCGTGCACGCGGCCATCGGAATAGAGGCGCAACAGCGGCCAAGCTTGGTGCGCCGCTTCACGAAAATGCTCGAGCAATTCCTGCCGGGCGCGCTGCACCGCTGCCAACAGATCGCGGCCGCGGCTCAATTCGCGATAGATCATTTGCTCGGCGATCGTGGCTTGCTGATCCGAAACGGAACGGCCCCAACTCAGCACAGCGGGCACGTGAAACTGCTCGACGAGATGCTGCGCAAACGAGGTGGCGGCTTGTTCCGCGGGCGTTTCGCCGGTGCGGCAGCCGGAGAGAAACAATAGCGCCGGCGGATTTTCGATGAGCGCTTCGCGCCACAATTGGGCCGGCGTGACGATTTGCGGCTGGCCGGTTTCCGTTTCCATGATAAAAATCGGCTGACCATTTTTGTCAATATCAGCATGGCCGGAGAGATGCACGATGTCGTAAGTGTCGCTCACCAACCGCTCGCGCAAGCCCGCCAAGCCGCCGGAGTCTTCCACCTCCATGTCAATCGGCAGCTTTTCGGTCACACGAAAGATTACTTCTTCTTCGCCTTCAAAGTCCAACTTGGGTGTCACCTCTTGGGCGGAACATGCCATGAACAGTAGCTTTAACGGGCGATTTTCCGGCAGCGCAATTTTGCCGGCACCCCAATTGGAGACTTGACGCAACAGATGCACGCGGCTGGGCAAAAGAAACGCGCCATCCTTCGCGAGCAATTCGAATGGCCAATCCGCAATTTCTTTCGCAGCGCGCAATTGCAGGGTGAGCGGCTCGCCGAGCTTCGCGGCTTCGTCGAGGCTGCGCTGCAAATGCCGGGCGTCGCCATCCAAAAAGCGAAAGAGTTTTTGGCCGAGGGCGTGGTGATATTCCGGTTTCAGCCACAAACGCTCGACTTCTTCACGGGTGAGGGTGTGATTGGATTGGACAAACGTATTCTCG
>JBOHQZ010001523.1:0-1392 GCA_050732275.1 bacterium | reverse complement strand
GAGCGCGTCGGTTTCTTGCCGATGCTTGACAAGGAGTTCGTCGGTTTCTTGCCGGTGCTTGGCAAAGAGTTCATCTGTTTCTTGCCGGTGCTTGGCAAGGCGCTCATCGGTTTCTTTAAAGCCTTTGTAAATCAGTTCTTCAAGTTTTTGGAGTGTTGTCATGACTTTGCTCCGAGCCCAAATTAAAATAAGTTTGAATGATTGATGATTTAATTTACCGCGTGTAAATGAGAAAGTCAAGCCGTATTCAAAGCCGCGCTGGCGAATCCGGTCGAAGCGCTGCGGCATGAGTGAATCGATGGTGGATTGCGGATTGCGGCTCTGCAGATAATCAAGCCTCCGCAATCCGCAATCCCAAATCCGAAATGGAAAAGCCATGCTCAAAAACTATTTGAAAATCGCACTTAGAACGCTGCTGAAGCACAAAAGCTTTTCGTTGATCAATATTCTCGGCCTGGCGGTGGGTATGCCGGTATGCCTGCTGATTATTTTGATCATCGACGAGCAGCGCCGCATCGATCGCTTTCATGAAAATCAGAACCGGATTTACCGGATCACCACGCGGGCAAACGAAAAAGCCACCGGACGGGTTTACGATTTTGCCAGCGCGCCGGCGCCGCTAAGCCCGGTGCTGAAAAATGATTACGCCGAGGTCGAAGATGCCGTCCGGTTGCTCGATTTCAACGGCGCCGCCCAATATGAAGACAAGCTGTTGGAGATCGACGGCTTTTATGCCGAGGCCTCGTATTTCCGCATTTTCAGTTTTGCTTTGACCGCGGGCGATCGCGAAACCGCTTTGCAGGCGCCGTTTTCCGCCGTCATCTCGCCGGAAGCGGGGAAAAAATTTTTCGGCGATGAAAATCCGTTGGGGCAAGTTCTCGCTTTTTCTTTTGGCGACGTGCGCATCACCGGCGTGCTCAAAGAACTCGCGCCGGACCAAAGAAGCCATCTGGAGGCCGATATTTTTGTTTCATTCTCCACCATTCGCGCGCTGCAAGAGCAAAAGATCGCTGTGGCTGATCCGGAAAACTGGAATTATCATACAGGCTTTTATCATTATCTCCTGCTCGCAGACGGTAATAAAGCGCCTGCCATCGAAGCGGCGTTTCCGGAAATCATCAAGCGCTTCTATCGCGAAGACGCGCCGTATGAATATGCTTTCAGCTTGCAGCCGCTCACCGGCATCGCGCTCGGCCCGGAGCTGGTGAATCAGATCGGCCAAGTCATGGAAGGCACTGTGCTGTACATTTTTTTGATCGTCGCCGTCGTCATCATGGTGCCGGCGATCTTCAACTACATGAGCCTCACCGTCGCGCGCTCTCTCAAGCGGGCCAAAGAGATCGGCGTTCGCAAAGTGGTGGGCGCGCAACGGCTGCAAATCATCGGGCAGAT
>JBOHQZ010001522.1:0-1392 GCA_050732275.1 bacterium | reverse complement strand
ACGGACCGGTCTATACCGAGTCCGGCAATTGTGGAGGCGCGCCCATGACGAAAGCGGGGAACGACAGCGGAAAAGAAGAGACAAGCGAGATGGCAGACGTCGCGACGCCGGAAAGTTATGCGCTTTCTCAAAACTATCCCAACCCCTTCAACCCCACAACCGACATTCGCTTCGCGCTGCCGGAAGCCGGCCATGTGGTGCTGAAGATTTTCAACACGCTCGGTGAAAACATTGTCACGCTGGTGGATGAAGATTTTGCCGTCGGCGCGCACACCGTGCATTGGAATGCGCAGAATGCTCGGGGCCAAAAAGTGCCAAGCGGCGTATATTTTTATCAACTGAATACGTCAGGCTTCACCGAGACCAAGCGCATGGTTTTAGCGAAGTAACTTTTGCCAAATGTGGAACGGAGTGCAATTCTTCCTGTGGTCGGTATTGCACTCCGTTTCCTATTACGATATTGTTTACTTTTTGACACATTTGTTAAGATTAATTCACATCGCTTGACCTTTTGATAAAATTGTTTAATTTGTAGTCTTTAGTCCTACAAGATAGTTTGGCGCGAAGAGTATAACTGCTGCACTTGCCATCCAATTGCGCAGTGACTTGGACGGTCCTCCTACTGGTCCTGGCATTATGACTTTTTTCTAAGACAGTTACATTGGCTGTGTTTCCAACCTTCTCCTTACGTTTTATTTTTACGTTTCAAACTAGATTTTTCGTTTGTGATGGCGAAAAAACGTTTCGCATTTATCATCTGTGGACGTGCAACTGATTCGGCATCCTTGGACCGGCAACTGTTTGTTTTTTTTTACCATTCACAACATAATCTAACAACCCACAGGAGGCTGTGATGCAAAAGTTATTCTTTACTGTTCTCTTCGCATTGGTTGCGTTGGCCGGGGGAGTGCTGGCGCAAACCTTCACTTTAACACAAACGTACCCCAACCCCACACCGAAACTTGACGACCGGTTTGGCAACGCCGTGGCGGCTGTTGGCAACAAAATTCTCGTGGGCGCCAGCCTTGACGACACGCTTGGCTTCACCAGCTCCGGCGCGGCCTATCTTTTTGGTGCTGCCAGCAGCACGCCTCTGCTGACCATCATCAGCCCCAACCCGGCCACCAATGCTCTGTTTGGCGCCGCGGTCGCGGCTTTCGGCGACGACCTTCTCATCGGCGCCCCCGGGGCAAACAAAGTCTACCTCTTCGATGGCGACACCGGCGGTCTGCTGGCAACTTTTTCAAATCCGGAGGCCACCGCTAACGAGTTCGGCTTCGCGATCGCGGTTGCCGGCAGCAACGTCCTCATTGGCGCCCCTGCTTTCGCTGTCGGGATTGCCAATAATGTGGGGAGAGCTTACCTCTTCGATGCCGGCGGTGACTCGCTGGG
>JBOHQZ010001521.1:0-1395 GCA_050732275.1 bacterium | reverse complement strand
CATTTCGACATCGGCATTGCCGAAGGCAATCTCGTCGGCATCGGCGCCGGCCTGGCGCTCGCGGGCAAAATTCCTTTCATCTGCAGCTTCGCCTGCTTTCTTGCCGGGCGTTTTGAGCAGATTCGGTTGTCGGTGGCGTACACCGAATCGAATGTGCGATTGGTCGGCACCCACGCCGGCATCGGCATTGGTGAAGATGGCTACAGCCAAATGGCGCTGGAAGATATTTCGCTCATGCGTTCACTGCCGAATGTTGATATTTTGCAGCCAGCAGATCGCGTAGAAACTCTGCAAGCGATGGAATTTTTAATGAGCCACAACCGTCCGGTTTATCTGCGGTTGACGCGCCAAAAACTCGAAGATGTTCACGACGCCTCGTATCGTTTTAAATTCGGCAAGGGCGATGTCTTGCGTGAAGGCGACGATGTGCTGATGATCGCCACCGGCGGTTTGGTGAAACCGGCGCTCGATGCAGCAGACGGCTTGGCGAAAGATGGTGTCAGCGCCGCAGTGGTGAACATTCATACCATTCGCCCGCTTGACGATGAGTTGATTGTGAAATGGGCGAGCAAGACGCGCCGTGTGGTCACGCTCGAAGATCACTCGATTCGCGGCGGTTTGGGCGGCGCGGTTGCCGAGCTGCTGAGCGAAGAAATGCCCGTGCCATTGAAGCGCCTCGGCATGTCCGGCTTCGGCGAATCCGGTACACCGGAGGGGTTGTATGAAAAATACGGCTTCACGGGTGAAAAGATCAAATCGACGGTGCAAAAGTTCTTGACGAGAAAAAGCTGAGGACATTATAAAGTGGCTTTTTGACGGGATTACAAGATTTACAGGATTTCAAAAAATCCGGTTGATCCTGTTATCCTGTCAAAAAACAAGGCTAATTTATTCTTGGCCGACTTTTCAGAATTGTTCCCAGATATTCTGCCTACGAAAGACGCGAAATGACACGAAAAGTTTTTTCGTGTATTTCGCGGGCAGGCTTGGAAAATTGAATTGACTGTAAGCTTTTAAATTCGTAAATTTTAAGCGCTCCCCCGATTTCCTTAAGTAAATTTTAAAAAGGAAGTTTGGCGGGCGCTTGGCGTTTTTAGGCTCTATGGAGATTATCGTGGATGGCTATGACGAATAAGCATGCGACGTGGGTTTTTACGGTATTCTGCTTGTCCCTGTCGACGCCCTATTTTTCCTTCGCGCAGGCAAGCGATCCGGACTCGGCGCGTATCGTTGTGGAAGACATTGGCCGGTTTTGGCAAGCCTTTGACCGTGCCGCTCCCGCATTTGCGCCCGAGGCATTTAATCAGCTTTACCTGAGTAAAGGCTCGCTCGGGCTGAAGGATTTCACCAAGCTTCGCATCTCGAACGCGAAGGAGTTGGCCGGCACTGTCCGGG
>JBOHQZ010001520.1:0-1395 GCA_050732275.1 bacterium | reverse complement strand
TCGTCCGGAGGCGCGAGCGGTTATTATAGGCGTCAATAAGTATCAGGACGACAAGATTTCTAATTTGAGCTTTGCCCGTGCAGATGCGGAAGGCGTGTATCGCCTCTTGACCGACCCGGAGTTGGGGCGCATCTTCCCGGAAAATGTCATTTTGCTGCTGGACGAGGAGGCGACGCAGCGAAATATTCGTTCTGCCATCGGCACCAAGCTCCCTCGCCAGGCTGGTGAGAATGACCTGGTTTACATCTATTACGCCGGGCACGGTTCGCCCGTCATCGACCCTCAAAGCCGCTCACGCGACGGTATTGAGAAGTATCTTGTTCCGAGCGATGCAGACCTGGACGACCTTTTCGCCACCGCGATCTCGATGAATGAGATTCAGACGTTTGATTCGAAAAACAAATTTGGAGAAAATTCCCATGCTCAAAAAAGCCCTGCTCGTCGGTATCAACAAATACCGCAAATATCCGTTGTTTGGATGTGTTAATGACGTCATCGCGATGAAAGATTTGCTGGTGGAGATATACGATTTCTCGGCGGATAACATCCGGGTCATCACGGATCGCGACGCCACCACCCAAACCGTCGTCGAAAATCTGGGGTGGTTGGCGCAAGGGGGCAGCGAGCCGGCGGTGCGGGTTTTTCACTACGCCGGACACGGCCACTTCGTACCGGACAAGAACGAGGATGAGCCGGACGGCAGCGACGAGGCGCTGGTGTTGTACGATCACGACAAGGCAGGCTATCTGATCGATGACAAGCTGAAAGAACTCTACGACCACTTTCCGGCCAACGGCAACCTGACGCTGATCATGGATTGCTGCCACTCCGGCACCGCCCAACGCGGCCCGGATGATATTGGTTATCGTTTCATTCCCAACACGTATGATGAACGCAAGGCGATTGCCGCAGCACGCAAGAAGTTTTTGCAGGGGCAAATGCAATACGTGCGGGAGCAATTGGGAAATCTGCGCAGCAAAACACGCGGGCCGGACGAGGAGTTTGAGCGGCAGTTCATGGCGGCGATGCAGAAATACGAAAAAGTACGCTTTGGCGATCATCGCGTGCGCGAGGGCAACATTTTACTGGCGGGGTGCAAAAGCGATCAACAAGCCGCGGACGCTAAAATGGGCCGCGGGAAGAATCACGGCGCGTTCACATATTATTTTGTCAAGCTGGTTCGCGAAGCGCAGGGCAAAATCTCGCATCAAGAGCTTATGAAAAATCTTGGCAAGCAGCTCTACGATCATAAATTCAACCAGGAACCACAATTGGAGTGCAGCGAGGGTCGGGAAAAGTCGCGGCTCTTTTCACTTTTTTCATAATTCCATAACCGGCGCAGTTTGCCTTAAAAAAATTTACTTTTTTCGAAAAAAAGCGTGAGTAAAATGAGTT
>JBOHQZ010001519.1:0-1395 GCA_050732275.1 bacterium | reverse complement strand
CTGCTACCTCAAACGCCCTCAGCTACGACTACTTTTCAACAGAAAGTTTTTCTTGCGACGTTTCAATGGGCTGCTACCTCAGGGCAATCGCCCTATAACCTCAAGAAATCGAGGGTTTTACGTTCAGGATTTTAAGCAGATAGCTTCGATCCCAACCGGCCCTCAGTCTCTTGGTCTTAATACCGCGTTTCAATGTTGTTTCCTGTTGTAACAAGTTATGCGTAAGTTTCCTGACCAGAGCCAAATTCTCAGGCGCATTACCGACTCGAACGCGCGACTCATCTTCGCGAAACGCTACATCGAGAATCCAATGCGACGAGTTTTCAATTCCCCAATGGCCGCGCACGGCTTTGGCAGCCTGTTCAGCATCCGGCGCCAGGCTGGAAATATAGTACCGCCGCTCAGTGCTCACTTGATCGTTAAGTTCACGTGTTGCTTCGACCATGATCAAACTGCTCAGATGACTCCACTGCTCTTTATTGCGCAACCACTCCGGCGCTTCCAGGCTGTAGACGCGGCGCGTTTCCTCCCGACCATGACCACTCTCATTTGTTTCGAAAACATCGGCTGCTTTAGCGGAGCTTTGTTTCTTCGATTTTTGCTCCTCCTTTTGCGCCGCGCATTCGGCTTCAAAGATACCCTCGACTTCAGCCTTCAGATTCGGCTGATTATCCTTGAGCGCCAACACGTAATCGGCATCCTGTTCGCAAATCAGTTCGGCAATCTCCTTCTGCGTGCCCATCGCATCAATCGTCACTATGCAACCCTTGATATGAAGCAGGCGCAACAATTCAGGGATGGCCGTAATTTCATTCGATTTCCCGTCGACTTTGACTTGCCCCAGCGTCAGGCGATTGCTCCTAGCCCAGGCGCTGACCAGATGGATCGCGCCCACGCCTTTACGTCGGTTATGCGAGCGGCGCAGCGTCTTGCCATCAATGGCAATCACCTCTCCGTCAGTCAAGGTTCGGATCGCATCAATCCAAGAAATGAAACACTTCGTGAATTCAGCGGGATCCAACTTGGCAAAGACATTTCCGAAGGTATCGTGCGATGGAATTCCATTCGGCAATTCCAAAAAGGAGCGCAGCCAGTCTTTATTCGCTTCGCCCCACTCTTCCATTTCAGTGAAGTGCTCGGCTCCACAGATCGTCGCCAAGATGGCGATGGCGATTATATCGATCAACTTGTGGCGTCTGTTCTCATTATCCCGGCGCGGATCGGGAAGATCTGCAAAATAATCCAGTATCGATTGAGTTTCTGCCTTTTTCGCTTTTTTCGTGGCCATTGTGGGATCGTCCTTTCGACACCCACTTTAGCCACTCAATCTAATGCTTGTAAAGTTATGAATGGGGCACCTTTATAGGGCGATTGCCCTGGATACATTCTTAATGT
>JBOHQZ010001518.1:0-1399 GCA_050732275.1 bacterium | reverse complement strand
ATCCGAATTATGCTACAACGTATCAATATTACGCGCAATATTTGGTAGCGAGAGGACGAATGGACGAGGCCCTTGCGATGATGAAGCGCGCTTACGAAATCGAGCCTCTCTCTCTCCCGAAGTCAACACGTTCTTGGGATGGATTTTGAGCATGACGAGCCAAAATGAGCTTGCCATCGCGCAACTCAACAACGCTCTGGAGATGGATTCCAACTTCTGGTTTGCGCATTTGATGTTGGGAGTCGTTCACGAATCCAGCGGCCGGCATGCCGAAGCCTGCACGGAGTACGAGAAGGCCAGCGCGCTTGAAGGAGAATTTTCAGAGGGCTTGGCGAATCTTGGCAGATGTTATGCACGGCAAGGCAAAATTGACGAGGCTCGAAAAATCTTGATTGAGCTAAAGCGGCGCGCCGAGAAAAGTTATGTTCCACCTTATTTCTTTTTCATGATTCATTTTGCGCTGGGCGAAAAGGATGAAGCGTTGCCATGGTTCGAAGCGGCTTACGAGCAACGCTGCGTCTATCTCTTGTGGGATAAAGTTTTTTCATATCCAAGCTATCAGCGTAAGGACCCACGGCTGACGGCGATATTGGATAAGGTTGGAGTGAAAAATTAGCATGGAAACCAACGTCGTTCCCCAATTACAGCAACAACTCGAGGACTACGAAAAACTCCTCGGCGTGTTGCAGAGCATTGGCTCTTCGCTCGAAGTCGAAGCCATTTTGCGGCAGATTATCGAAGCGGCTTTGAGCTTGTGCAATGCGCAACATGGCGCGATTATGTTATTTGATCCCGATAGCCAAGAGATTGCCAAGACGCTCATTCGGCAAAGTGAAGCGGATGGCCCCGCCAAAGCGGGGCTCGATCATTATCTCAATACGCTGCTGTCGGGATGGGCGCTGGATCACAAATCTGCGCAGATCACCGGCGATTTGGCGGCGACGTTTGGCGCGAAGCAGATCAAAGCGAAATATCAAGCCATCACTTCCGCGTTGAGCGTGCCGCTGGAATGGCGCGGTGAAATCATCGGCGTCATCAATCTACTTTCGCTCGAGCAAAACAAAAAATTCGGCGAGCGCGAGCTGCGGCTCATGAAAATTCTTGCTTCGCAATGCGCGCAGTTCATTGCCAATGCCAAATTGCACGAAGCGCTGTTTGACGAAGCCAATCGCCTGCGCCAGGAAGTTCGCGACAAATATCAATTTCATGGGATCATCGGCCACAGCCCGAAAATGCAGGAAATGTTTGCGCTGCTGGAAAGAATTATTCCAACGGAAGGCCGTGTTTTGTTGGAAGGCGAAAGCGGCACGGGCAAAGAATTGATTGCGCGCGTGATTCATTACGGCGGGCCGCGCAAAGACGGGCCTTTCGTAGCCATCGACTGCGGCGCGCTGCCGGC
>JBOHQZ010001517.1:0-1401 GCA_050732275.1 bacterium | reverse complement strand
TTCTCGACGACGAGAGCTTGTTGATTCCCTTCTCAGCGCTGCGGCCAGGGTTTGATGTCGAAGTCCGAGCCAATCGCCAAAGCAATGGCCGCCTCGTTGCGACGTTGATCAAAATAGAAGATAATAATGGTGAAATCGAGCTGGCGGGATTTATCGATGAAATAACGAGCACGAACATTGAGGTTGCCGGTTCTCTTTTTACTGTCAATAACGCTACGATCGTGCTCGATCAGAACGGCGTTCACATCGCGTTTTTTACATTGCGCCCCGGGATGCTGGTGGAAATCCACGGCGCCCGGCGTTTTGACGGTTCGGTTCTCGCTACTGAAATTCGTATTCAAGATTCCTTTCTTGGAAACGATATCGCGTTGCGCGGCATGATTGCGGCGATCAACGCTAACAACTTGCGTGTGACGGACGTTGACTTTTTCGCCGATGCCAACACGGTGGTTCTCGATTTGACGGGCGCACCGATTGCTTTGACACAGCTTGCGGTTGGGACGATTGTCGAAATTCGCGCGAAATTTCTTGGCAATCGCTGGCTGGCTTCGCGCGTGAAGGTTGAAGAGGAAATTGACAACGAGATTACCGTTGCGGCAGCAATTGACACTCTGAGGACGAACGCTTTTTATTCTCTCGGCCGCCTCGTACGGGGCACCAATAATACGATTTACCGCGGCCTCAACAATGAGCTGATCGTCCTTGCCAGTCTGCGTGTCAACAACGTGGTGTCAATGCGGGGACGGGCGCTGCCGGATGGCTCATTCGTTGCTTTTGGGGTCAAGCGCGAGAATCGCAATACGAACGTGGCAGAAGTCTCTGGAAAGATCACGCAACGCGGCGCGGCGTCGATCACTGTTGCCTCCATAACCTTTGCCATAGATGCAGGGACCACTTTTTTTGACGCTGTAAATCGTCCAATCACTTTTGCCGATTTGCGCGATGGCCAAGTTGCCGACGTGAGGGGAATTCGCCAAATCAACGGCGCGTTGGTGGCGAGCCGTATTCAACTACAAAATCATCGCGTGCTCATCGGCATCGTCGCCAGTTCTTTCTTAGGAACGGTCAATATCGCCGGCCTTCAGCACGTCAGCACGGCGCAGTCCTTGTTTATTGATGAGCAAAACCGTCTGATCAACGTGGACGAGATCAGACCCCCACAGCAAGTGCGGCTGGTTGCCAATGCCGCCGGTGGACAATGGGAGATTTTGAATTTGCGCATTCTCTTTCGCGGCGGTGGCCCGCCCACCAGCGCCGAGGAATCACCCGACAATTCGCTGCCAAGGAATTTCGTTTTATATCAAAACTTTCCCAACCCATTTTTCAGCGAGGCGCAGCTCAATGCCGCCACGGTTATCCGGTTTGCCTTGCCGCGCCCGGAGGAAATTTCATTGACGATTT
>JBOHQZ010001516.1:0-1402 GCA_050732275.1 bacterium | reverse complement strand
AAAGGTTGCACCATCGTAACCATCAAATTTTCAAATGCCTTATTCCCGAAAAAACCCTTGCGATTCTCTTTGCGGTTTTGTATTTTTCAAATTGAGCCAAAATTGGCAAATCATCAGGCAATGCCTGCAGGTGGCGCTCGTTGGGCGCGTGGCGGCGGGATTGCCTCTCAAATATTTAAACAGTTTTTGCTGGCTCCCCGAGAGGACTCAGTTGACGAGATAATGCCTTATGGAAGAAAGCTATAACACCCCGTCTGAATTTATTGATGAGCTGGCGGAGGCGCCGGCGTCGAACGAACAAAGCGCCGTTGTTGCCGACGTTGATTCGCCCAAGTCCGGACGCTCCAAAAAATATTCCATCCTTGTGGTCGATGATGACAAAAATATTTGCAAAATGATCGAGATCAATTTGCGCAAGGAAAAGGAATACGAGATCGAGGTCGCCAACAGCGGCGAAGCGTGCCTGAAAGTCATTCGCGAATTTGTGCCGGATCTCATTTTGCTCGACATTCAAATGCCGGGCATCGACGGCATCGAGACGCTCAAGCGCATTCGCGACGAGGAGCCGCGCATTCCGGTGGTGATGATGTCGGCGCACGGCACCATCGAAAAAGCCGTGCAGTCCATGAAGCTCGGCGCGTACGATTTTATTACCAAGCCGTTTGCCAGCGACCGGATGCTCGTCACCGTGCGCAACGCGCTCACCACCAGCTCGCTCAAGCAGGAAATCGACACGCTGCGCTCCGAGCTGCGCAGCAAATTTCAATTCAAAAACATCATCGGCCAGTCCGGCAAGATGCAGGAAGTTTTTCGCGCGCTCGAAAAAGTCGTCAACAGCAACGTCACCGTGCTCATTCAAGGCGAGAGCGGCACCGGCAAGGAGCTGATCGCGCGCGCCATTCATTACCACAGCTCGTTGCGCAGCGCCAAGCCATTCATCGCGGTCAACTGCTCGGCATTGCCGGAATCGCTGCTGGAAAGCGAGTTGTTCGGCCACGAGAAAGGCTCATTCACCGGCGCCACGGGCCGCCGGGTCGGCAAGTTCGAGGTTGCCAACAGCGGCAGCATCTTTCTCGACGAAATCGGCTTGATGACGCAAGCCACGCAGGCGAAGGTGCTGCGCATTCTGCAAGAGCGCGAATTCGAGCGTGTCGGCGGCAACGAAATGGTGAAAGTGGACGTGCGCGTCATATCGGCCACGAACAAAGATCTCGAAGAGGCGATCAAAACCGGCGAGTTTCGCGAAGATCTTTATTATCGTATTTCGGTGTTTCCGATCAAGCTGCCGCCGCTGCGGGAGCGCAAAGAAGACATTCCGTTGCTCGCCGCGCACTTTCTTGACAAATACGCCAAGCAGGAAAACAAAGAGCTTGAAGGCATCGCGCCGGATGCGCTGGAGCTG
>JBOHQZ010001515.1:0-1403 GCA_050732275.1 bacterium | reverse complement strand
GCCTGATGTCTACCACGACGCCTCCGTCATCACAGCCGGATGAATCAACCATAATTGAAGTCGGCGCTGAAGGGAGCGAAAGTGAACTGCCGGCTTCACTGAAAGTCGATGCCAAGCCAACGCCGACACCCGGCAAGAAATTTCCGTGTAGCGCTTGCGGCGCGAGCTTGGTTTTTGATCCAACGGTGCAGACGCTCAAATGCCCCCATTGCGGCCATCAGGAAAAAATTCCCCATAGCGCCGAAGAAATCGTTGAAAATTCCTACGAAGCCTATTTGCAGCAGAGCCGCGCCGGATTGAAAGTTACTGCCGGCGCCGAGCTGGAAACCAAGTGCCAGGCGTGCGGCGCGGTCATCATGATGGACGCCAAAACCGTTACGCAGGAATGCCCGTTTTGCGGCGTGCATTTGCAATCGCAGCCGAAATCCGCCGAGCCGATTATCGAGCCGGCCGCGGTGCTTCCTTTTAAGGTCGATCAACGGAGTGCTCGCCAGGTTTTCAAGCAATGGGTCAACTCGCGCTGGTTTGCGCCGAACACGTTCAAGCAGATCGCCGATCTCGGCAAGCTTATCGGGCTTTATGCGCCGTACTGGACGTTTGACGCGATGACGTTCACGTTTTATTCCGGCTATCGCGGCACATATTATTACGTGACAGAATCTTACACCGATATGGTGAATGGCAAACCGGTGCGAAGAACGCGACAGGTGCGCAAAATCGATTGGACGCCGGCCAAAGGCCAAGTGCGGCATTGGTTCGACGATGTGTTGGTGGTCGCCTCGAAAGGGCTGCCGACAAAATATGCGCAAGAATTGGCGCCGTGGGATCTCAATCAGTTGGCGGACTTTAAGTCAGATTATTTGAGCGGCTTTCGCACCGAGCGTTATCAGGTCGGGCTCGAAGAAGGTTTTGCCGATGCAAAACGGCAGATGGAGCCGATCATCGACAGCTTGATCCGCCAAGACATCGGCGGAGACGAGCAAAAAATCTCTTCGCGGTCAACGCAATATTCCGGCATCACCTTCAAGCATATTCTGCTGCCGGTTTGGGTTTCGGCGTATCGCTACGCTGACACGTTGCACCGCATTCTCATCAACGCGCGCACCGGCGAAGTGCAAGGCAGCCGGCCATACTCGCCGTGGAAGATCGCGGGGCTGGTGATTTTGATCTTGGCGATTATTGGGTTCATTGCGCTGACGCAATCGGGATCGCAATAATATATAAACTAAAAGATTATTTCCCAACTGATAGATGAACCCAACCGCTAAAGCGCATCCGTTGGATTCATCTATCAGTTGGGAATCATACGGTATCTGAAAATTTCTTTTGCCTTTTTTCGAGATTCCAGAAACCAAAATTATCATGAAAGGAGTTGATGTCCCAACGACGCCAGGCCATCGTCT
>JBOHQZ010001514.1:0-1408 GCA_050732275.1 bacterium | reverse complement strand
TGGGGAAAAACTTTTCCGCAATGTGATTACGAATGCGCGCAGGAATTGGAATTGGCCATTCAAAAAGAGAATCCCGATACGGTTGCCGCTTTTATTGCCGAACCCGTGCTTGGCTCCACTGGCGGGGCGATGGTGCCACCGGAGCAATATTATCCGCGCGTTTTGGAGATTTGCCGCAAATACGATGTGCTCTTCATCGCCGATGAAATTCTTTGCGGCATGGGCCGCACCGGTGATTGGTTTGCGATTTCCAGCTACGGCGTGGTGCCTGATGTTTTGCTCGTGGGCAAAGGAATCACCGGCGGTTATGTCGCGCTCTCGGCGATGTTGACACGAGAAGATATTGTCTCAACTATCCGCGAGAGTGGCAGCGAGTTTTTGCACGCGCAAACTTTCGCGCATCATCCGGTTGCTTGTGCAGCCGGCTTGGTAACGATTCGCTTTTTGCAACAACACGATTTGCTCGCGCGCTGCAAAGAGAGGGGAGCTTTGTTGCATCAAGAATTGCAATCTCGCCTCGCGAGCCATCCGGTGGTCGGCGATATTCGCGGCCGCGGCTTGCTGGCGGGCATCGAGTTTGTCAGAGACAAAACCACCCGCGCGCCTTTTCCCCGCGCGTGGCGCTTTGTGGAATTAATTTCCGCCACCGCGTTGGCGCACGGCTTGGTGGTTTGGACAAACGTCGGGCACGTCGACGGCAAAGACGGCGATCTGATCATGCTGGCGCCGCCATTCATCATCACTGATGAACAAGTGCGTGAGATCGTCACGATTTTGTCTCGCGTGCTCGATATGGTTGCGGAAGAAGTTAGCCATAAAGGGGGATGGACGCGGGCGTAGTATTTAGCGTTCTCTTCCATAATAGGGAATTCTTTCGGCAAGTAACACTCCAATGTCATCCCGAAGGGATCTTGTTTAATTTCGAGCACAGTGCTTGAGATGAACAAGATGCTTACAGCATGACATGTTACTTGGAAGCCATAAGATTTTTCAAACAGCAGGTGTTTTTCTCATTTACAGAACCAAACTCTTACTTTTTCTCGTACTCTTACTCGCTTTGTTTAAAAAAGTCGAGTATGAGTACGAGTAGGAGTACGAATAAGGAGACGGAGGTTTTCATGCCAAAACAATTCAAAATCACCTACAGCACCCTCGGCGCGAATTTGGATGTCTTTCATCGCCAATATGATAAAGCCGTAGCAGAGGTCAGGAAGAATTTAGGAAAAACTTTTCCTCACTTGATCAACAACCGGCCCATTCGCGGGCGCGGCGATATTTTTGCCAGCACCAATCCGGCGGATACGCGCGAGGTGCTCGCCAATTTTCGCCAAGCGACTGAAGAAGAAATGGACGCCGCCGTTGAAGCGGCGCGCAAAGCGTTTCCGGCTTGGAGCAATATGAATTATCC